>NZ_CAMMHD010000008.1:0-126153 GCF_946496565.1 uncultured Barnesiella sp. | reverse complement strand
CGTTCCTAATCTCTTGCCAAAGAGATATTTACGATGCAACCTTTACGGGCGCACACAGGTACTTGATGTACTCCGCCATCGTGGGCGAGGCGATGGCCTTCCACGCCTCTTCGATTATCAGGGCCTTGCGCCCCTTCTTGATGCGCATTTTCTGGAGGAACACGTCCATGATGATGAGCACCACGATGGGAAAAAGCACGGGGTCATCTTTTATCTTGTCGATTTCGAAGACGATGAAACGCTCGTTGAAGAGGTCAACGTCCAGGTCGGCGTTCAGCGTCATTTCCAGCTCGCCGCCCCGGTAGAACTGCTTGAGGATGGCGGCGAAGTTGTGTATGTCGAATGTTATTTTCTCTAGGGAAGTGATTTGCGGGATGCGCTCCACGGCGAACTCGTAGTAGGAGTTGAAGGAAAGTTCCCTGACCTTCAACCGCCGTTTCTGCTCCTCCATGCGGTCTATCTGCTTGTCTATCTTGACAAGCATGGTATTCTCGTACAGCTCCTTGCGGTATTTCTCCACGATATGTGCGGCGTGTTCCCTTTCGGACTCCGAGGCGGCCTTGTCTCGTATGAGTGCCATGAGCGAACGGCACTGGCGGACGAGTTTCATGCGCCTGACTTCCGAGGGGAGCAGCAGGGCGCGGCTTTCCGGCACTTCCGGCTGGTCATTGGCGTTTATCAGGCGGTCGATGTCCTCCATCTCGTGGTTGTATTTCTGTTCTAGGTTTTCTGACCATTGTTTTTAATGTCGTCATAATCAATACTTTTAGGTTGTTGAATCGTGGTGTAAGCAGGTGTAAGCAACAGGGTCTTTTGGTGTAAGCAGGGAGTAAGCAAATACGCTCATTTGGCTCATTTATTGCGGTCAAGTGAACGAACCGCCTAAACGCAACTCAGGCTGTAATCTACCGCTAATGCAGTGAATTACAGCCTGATATTATGATTTAGAAATATTTAGCCTGAGGGCTTCTAATCTTAGAGAGTGTCCTCTACAGCAGCCTGCGCCATAACAATACTTTTCTAAATTTCAATTACTTACAGACTTGGTGTAAGCCCAGAGTAAGCGAATATTTATTCAATATTGTTTTAACCGTAGGTTTTAGAACTCAATAGCCGCTTGTGCGGCAGCTACGCGGGCGATGGGCACGCGGTAGGGGCTGCACGATACGTAGTTCATGCCCAGTTTGGCGCAGAACTTAACCGACGAGGGTTCGCCACCGTGCTCACCGCAGATACCTACCTTGAGGGTCGGTTTGGTCGAACGGCCTTTCTCTACACCCATGCGGACGAGTTGGCCCACGCCTTTCTGGTCGAGCACTTCGAACGGGTCGGTTTTGAGGATACCTTTCTCTTTGTAGATCTTGAGGAACTTGCCGGCATCGTCGCGCGAGTAACCGAAGGTCATCTGCGTGAGGTCGTTCGTACCGAACGAGAAGAAGTCGGCTACCTCGGCAATCTGGTCGGCCGTAACGGCGGCACGGGGTACCTCGATCATCGTACCTACCTTGTAGGCTACCGTATCGCCGCGCTCTTCGAATACCTGAGCGGCTACGCGGTTGATGACATCGGCCTGCATTCTCAACTCCTCAACCACACCTACGAGAGGTACCATGATTTCGGGGTGAACGTCGATACCGCGGGCTTTCACGTTGAGGGCGGCCTCGATGATGGCGCGGGCCTGCATCTCGGTGATTTCGGGATAGGTGCAACCCAGACGGCAGCCACGGTGTCCCAGCATGGGGTTGAACTCGGCCAGCGAGTCGCAGGCGAGTTTTACCTCTTCGATGCTCATGCCCATCTCTTCGGCCAGTTCTTTCTGCGTAGCGAGTTGATGGGGTACGAACTCGTGCAAGGGGGGATCGAGCAGACGGATCGTTACGCCCAGACCGTCCATGGCTTCGAAGATGCCTTCGAAGTCGCCGCGTTGCATGGGCAACAGTTTGTCGAGGGCGTGACGACGGCCTTCTTCATCTTTCGAAAGAATCATTTCGCGCATGGCTTTGATGCGGTCGCCTTCGAAGAACATGTGCTCGGTACGGCACAGACCGATACCGCGGGCACCGAACTTGCGGGCTACGGCTGCATCGCGCGGCGTATCGGCGTTGGTGCGAACGTCTACTTTGGTATATTTGTCGGCCAGGTTCATGATGGCAGCAAAGTCGCCGCTCATGTCGGCATCGACGGTGGGAACTTGTCCGTCGTATACTTCGCCGGTCGAACCGTTCAACGAAATCCAGTCGCCCTCTTTGTATACCTTGCCGGCCATCTCTACGGTGCGGGCCTTGTAGTCGACCTTGATTTCGCCGGCACCCGATACGCAGCATTTACCCATACCGCGGGCCACAACGGCAGCGTGCGAGGTCATACCACCGCGGGCGGTGAGGATACCTTGAGCCACGTTCATACCGCGCAGGTCTTCGGGCGAGGTTTCGATACGGACCATAATCACTTTTTTACGTTTCTCGGCCCAAGCTTCGGCATCGTCGGCAAAGAATACGATTTGGCCGGTAGCGGCACCCGGCGATGCGGGCAGACCTTTAGCCACGACTTTCACGCGTTTTACGGCGTCTTTGTCGAATACAGGGTGCAGCAGCTCGTCGAGCTTCTGAGCTTCCATACGTTTCAGAGCGGTCTTCTCGTCGATGATGCCGGCACGCAGCATGTCCATGGCGATTTTTACCATGGCGGCACCGGTGCGTTTGCCGTTACGGGTTTGGAGCAACCACAGTTTGCCATCCTGGATGGTAAACTCGAGGTCTTGCATATCCTTGAAGTAGTCTTCGAGTTTCTGTTGGGTCTCGATGAGGTCTTTGGCGCACTCGGGCATCGACTCCTCGAGCGAGGGGTATTTGCTGGCACGCTCCTCTTCGCTGATGCCTTGCAGGGCAGCCCAGCGGCGAGAGCCTTCGAGGGTGATTTGCTGGGGTGTGCGTACACCGGCAACCACATCCTCGCCTTGTGCGTTGATGAGGTATTCGCCGTTGAAGATGTCTTCGCCGGTAGCGGCGTCGCGGGTGAAGGCTACACCGGTAGCCGACGTGTTGCCCATGTTGCCGAATACCATGGCCTGTACGTTCACGGCCGTACCCCACTCTTCGGGGATCTGGTTCATGCGGCGGTAGAGGATGGCGCGTTCGTTCATCCAGCTATCGAATACGGCGCAGATGGCACCCCACAGTTGCTCCCAGGGCGAGGTGGGGAAGTCTTTGCCGGTGTTCTCCTTGACAGCGGCTTTGAAGAGGCGAACCAGCTCTTTGAGGTCTTCGACCTGCAGCTCGGTGTCGCTCTTGATGCCTTTGGCCTCTTTCACCTTGTCCATCACCTCTTCGAAGGGGTCGATGTCTTCTTTGGTCTTGGGTTTCATGCCCAATACCACGTCGCCATACATCTGTACGAAACGACGGTACGAGTCCCAGGCGAAACGGGGATTGCCCGATTTCTTGGCGATGGCCTCTACGGCCTCGTCGTTCATACCCAGGTTGAGCACGGTATCCATCATACCCGGCATGGAGACGCGGGCACCCGAACGAACCGATACCAACAGCGGGTTGGTGGCGTCGCCGAACTTCGTGCCGGTGAGGCTTTCGATGTGGGCGATGGCTTGCTCTACGTCGTTTTGGATCTCCTTAACGACGGCTTCACGCCCTTGTTGAGTATATGTTGTACAAACCTCGGTGGTGATGGTGAATCCCGGGGGTACAGGAACACCGATGAGATTCATCTCTGCCAAGTTGGCGCCTTTGCCTCCCAGCAGGTTTTTCATGTCGGCACGGCCTTCTGCTTTACCGTTGCCAAAAGTATAAACTCTTTTCATAGATAAATAAGTATATGATATTTATATAATTGTTTTCGTGTCCGGCTTCATGACCCGATTGGTAAACCGGCATAAAACATTATGCAAAAATATAGGATTCGCGCAAACAACAAAAATATTTTGCTACAAATTTTAACGCTATGTATTTTTTATTTGTATTACGGTCTCGGGCAGAAGGTCCGAGGGGTGGAATCGATGCGGTATATCCTGTTTTTTAACAGTCTGGCTCATTCGGATAGCGTGGAGCTTCTAAGGTTCCACGCCCGACCGGGGTTTGCGGCAGGCTATCCAGTGGCCATAGGTGAGCATGCGCCAGATCCACTCGAGCGGCCCGAACCGGAAGGTGTTCAGCCACATGCGGCTGAAGGCCTGCTGCACGACAAACACGACCAGTACAATCAGCTCGGTCGTGGCCAGACTGATGGTGGAGCCCAGTCCCAGCCCGATGCCGTAGAAGATGAACATGCCCGCCAGCGACTGCCCTATGTAGTTGCTCAAGGCCATGCGTCCCGGTGCGGCCAGCCAGGTGAATGCCTTCAGACGGGGGCGTGCGAGATAGAGCAGGCCGAACCCCGAGGCGTAGGCAAATGCCATGGGATAGACGCTCACGAAGTAGAGCAGGCTGTGGATGGAGAGCCCCCAGGGATGGGCGTTCATCGAACTCCAGGCGTAGAGCAGCGAGAGGGGGAGTCCGACCATCAGACCACCGGCAAAGAGCCGTTTCAGCCACGGCTTATTCTCTTCCAGTCGGGCATAGAGTCGTTGTCGCCCGATGTAGTAGCCTATGAGAAAGAGCCCCAGTACCTTGAAGTAGCGGTTGCCGTCGATAAACTCCTGCATCCGCACCAGGGCTCCCTGAATCAGGAATTGAAACACCTCGTTGTAGCCGGTGGCGTCGTGCAGCCAATAGGCAAAGTTGGCATCGGTGATGCCGAACCGGGCACAATATATCTGCTGCAGCTCTACCACCCGGGCCGAGGGGTTGGTGTGGGTAAGTTCGCACACGGTATCGATGCACACGGGGATGAAGAGCAGTGCCAGAGCTGCGGCCAGCAGCCGGCGGTCGGAGAGGTGGCGAAACAGCGGGAGCAGCATGCCCAGCAGCGCATAGAGCAGTAGGATGTCGCCGCTCCAGAGAAATATTAGGTGCAGCCCGCCGATGAGAGCCAGCAGGACCATACGCCGGTAAAACACGCGCAGGGCATTCCCGCCCTTGCGGGTCACGTTGCTCAGGATGATGGAAAAGCCGATGCCGAACAGCAGGGAGAAGAGGGTGTAGAATTTGCCGTCGACCAGGAGATAGAGCAGGTAGCGAAGGCCGCGGTCGCCACCCGAGGCGGGCAACTGGGCCGCATCGTCGGCCGGGAGGAAGGTGTAGAGCGAAAACTCGGGAAAGTTGGCCAGTGCGATGCCCAGGATGGCGAAGCCGCGCAGGGCGTCGAGTATCACATACCGTTCGGACGAACGTATGGGGGAGAGGTTATTGTTTGTCATGTCGTTTCGGAGATTGTGGAGTTCGCATTTCGACCAGTATCACGCTGGCGAGGATAATGGCCAGTCCGGCCAGTTGCAGCAGGCTCACCTCTTCGTGGCCGATATATACCCCGATGACCACCGCCACCACCGGGTTGACATAGGCGTGGGTGGCCACCTCGGTGGCGGGCCGCACCTTCAGCAGCCACACATAGGCGGTGTAAGCCAGCAGCGAGCCGAAGAGTATGAGGTAGAGCAGCGACAGCCACGAGCCGGTCGAGACCGCTGCCCAGTCGACCCGCGTCGTGTCGCCCGCAGCCCAGGCACAGAGCCAGAACAGGATGCTGGCAAAAATCATCTGCCACGCCGCCCCCGCAAAGGCGTTTACCGCCTCGGCTTCAGCCGACCGGTATTTGGCGTAGAGCGTGCCGAGTGCCCACGATATGCAGCCGGCCACCAGAATCAGGATGCCGTACTCGTGGTGCATGGCGGTGTGGGAGTCGGCAGCCAGTTGTTCCAGGTAGAGCAGCCCCACGCCGGCAAATCCGGCCAGCAGACCCGCAATCGTGCGTAGGCTGCGAAAGTTTCTTTTCCACATGGGCACGTCGAGCAGTATGATCCAGATGGCTGTCGACGAGGCGACAATCGCCACGAGGCTGCTGCTCACGTAGCGTTGGGCCAGCATGATGACGGCCATGTCGACAAACAGCAGCACGATACCGCTCACGGCCGACCGCCTGATGAGCTGCGGGCACATCACCCGCTCGCCCCGCCAGCCACAGAGCGCCAGCAGCAGGAGCCCCGCTGCTGAGAAGCGCAGGGCCCCCAGCAGAAAGGTGGGGATGTCGTGCAGAGCCACACCGATGAAGTAGTAGGTCGAGCCCCATACTACATAGATGAGGAAGTAGGCCAGCACAACGGCCGCTCCGTGTCGTGTATGTGCCATGCGTCTCATGTGGTTAACGGTTTGCAGACAACGATTCGACAAACGAGCGGAAGCGCATCAGGGCTTCGTGCAGTACCGAGCGGGGGCAGGCGATATTCCAGCGCACGAACCCTTCGCCCTCGGCGCCATACATCGTGCCGCTGTTGAGCCACAGTCCGGCTTGCTCCAGCAGGCGGGCCTGCAGCGTGTCCGAGTCGAGGCGCAGGGCCCGACAGTCGGTCCACACCAGGTAGGTGCCCTCGAGTTTCGTGACGGGAATCTGGGGCAGGAAGGTGCGGAAAAACCGGCACATGAAGTCGTAGTTGACCTTTAGGTAGTCGAGCAACTGGGTCAGCCACTCTTCGCCCTCTTTGTAGGCGGCTATGGTAGCCTCGATGCCGAAGGGGTTGACGTCGCACACCTCGTTGATGTTGATGGCCCGGTCGATGGCCTGGCGCACCGCTTCGTCGCACGAGACGATGTTGGCAATCTGCAGGCCGGCCAGGTTGAAGGCTTTGCTGGGCGACAGGCAGGTGATGGAGTTTTGCAGGAGGCTCTCGTCGATGGATGCGAAGGGGGTATAGGTGTGACCCGGGTATACCAGTTCGCAGTGAATTTCGTCGGCGACTACCTTCACGCCGTTGTGCCGGCATATCTCGCCGATGCGGCGCAACTCATCGCGGCTCCACACCCGGCCAGCCGGGTTGTGTGGATTGCAGAGGAGCATGAGCTTGACGCTCGGGTCGGCCGTCTTGCGCTCCAGGTCGTCGAAGTCGATGCGGTAGGTATTCGCCTCGTACAGGAGTGGGTTGGTCACCACGCGGCAACCGTTGTTGCGAATCGAAGAGAAGAAGCAGTTGTATACCGGGGTCTGCACCACCACGCCGTCGCCCGGACGGGTCAGTGCCTTGATGATGACCGAGAGGGCCGGGACTACCCCCGAGGTGTAGACAATCCACTCGCGCTCGATGTGCCAGCCGTGGCGACGGGCGAACCACCCGGTCACTGCCGCATAGTATTCGTCGGGCACACGCACATACCCGAATATGCCGTGTTGCACGCGTCGGGCCAGGGCATCGACAACGGGCTGTGCCGTGCGGAAGTCCATGTCGGCCACCCAGAGGGGGAGCACCCGGTCGTCGTCCGTGCTGTCCCACTTGTACGACCGGGTATTCCGCCGAGGTATTATTTCATCGAAATCGTAGTACATAGGCTTACAGGTTGGAATCGGCTGTCGTCTCCCGGGCCGTGAGTTTGCAGTCGCCGGGAGCCTTGATGTTCTCGTCCAGGATAATCTCGTCGAAGCGGTCGGCCGTGATGCTGCCCGTGCGGGGGTTCTTCACGCTGCGGATGGCTCCGTTCAGGGTCGCCTGCACGCTGCTGTATTCGAAGGCCAGGTCGCAGTCGGGGGCCATGGTGCAGTTTTCCATCACCAGGTCGTGGGCATAGCACAGCGGTTGGGTACCCGATATTTTGCAGTTGACCAGGCGCAGGTGGTGGGAGTGCCAGCCCAGATACTCGCCGTTTATCTCCGAGTCGTAGACGGTCACGTTTTCGGTATTCCAGAAGGCATCCTTCGAGTTGATGACCGCGTTGCGGATAACCACATTCCTGCAGTATTGGAACGAGTAGTTACCGTTCTGCACGTAGTCTTCGATTTCGATATTCCCGCTGTGCATGAACAGGTAGTCGGCGTGGTCTACCCGTACGTTTTTCAGGTGCACGTTGTTGCAGTGCCACAGCGTCTCCTGCGCATCGGGTATCTCCACGTTCTCGAGCTTGATGCCCTCCATCTCGCGAAACATCTTGGGGGCTTCGACCCGGGTGTCGGTCATCTCCAGATTGCGCGAGTACCACAGGGCGGCGCGGGCCCCCTCGGTGAACAGACAGTTCTTTATGGTAAATCCGTCGACATGCCAGAACGGATACTTGCCTTCGAAGCGGCAGTTTTCGGCCACGATGTGGCTGCACTCTTTCAGAGCCGATTCACCGGCGTGGATGGTGACATGGTCGAGTTGTAAATCGTGCGAAGCGAACAACGGGCGCTCGCCACCGAATTCGGTATTTTGGATGCGTTTCATAGGTTATATGTTTTTAGAGTTGTTTAGTCGCTAAGATTACGGGTTCTCCAACTGTGGGGATGTTGAATCCCGATATTCATCTCGGTAATTTGTCTCTCCTGTTTTTACGATGAATCAGTTGTTGAGGTTCAAAGGTCCTGAGCCCGGGCAGAGCCTGAAATCTTCGGGTGTCTGCCCTTTGAGTTTCTTGAACAGGGTACAGAAGGCCTGCCCCGTGGGGAAGCCAAGTTCTCGAGCTATGTCGGTTACACTTCGGGTATCCTGTTTCAATAGCTGTTCGGCCCGGGCAATCTGTTTCAGCCTGATGTAGTCGGCGGTACATTTGCCGGTTTCGTGGCACAACATGTCGTTGAGGTAGTCGGGCGAGCAATCGAGTTGGCTGGCCAGCGTGGCCGTGGTGGGCAACGGATGGCAGCGGGCCCGGCCCGACCGGAAAAAGTCGTCGACATACCGGTCGGTCCAGTCGACCAGCCGCAGGTTGGCATCGTGCCGCAAGATAAACTGGCGGTGGTAGAAGCGGGTAATGTAGTCGAGCAGTAACTTGATTCTTTCGGCCAGAATCGTGTAGCTGTATTCGTCGATGCCCCAGTTCAATTCTTCCTCGATTTCGTCTATCTCCCGCTCCAGGAGGAGTCGCTCCCGTCGAGAGAGGTGCAGGCACTCATCGGTATTGTAGTTGAAAAAGGTATAATGACCATCACCTTTCGCCCGCAGCGGGTCTAAGACCGATGCGTGAAAGCAGAGCAGTCGTCCTTCGGCCTTACCGGCATCGCACTGCCACAGCTCCCGAGCCATGGGGCGTCCCGGCTGCAGGGCAAAGAGTATCCCGTCGCTGAAGTCGCACGCCCGCCATCCGAGAGTCGACGGACAACAGCCGCACCACGCTTTCAGCCATACAGTATAGAACCCGAATTGAAACAGGTCGGGCCGGTCGGTTGTCTCGGACAACCGAATGACACTCACCAGCGGGTTGGACGTTTGGGTCGACAACAGCTGGTTGCATCGGGCAATCGTTTTTACAGTTAGTGGTTTCATCTTCACAACAGCCTTGCTGCCTCATGGTCTCCCTGAGTGCCCGGTGACTTCCGGGGCCGACAGGAATCACGATACAAAAGTAGAGCTTGCAAAGAGGGTGTGCGGTATACAAATCCTCGCATTATGTACCCCGATTACGGATTTGCTGCGATGAGGTCGATACAGGTCTGTTATGATAATCGCGAGGCCAAGAACTCGCCAATGGTCTGCCCGGTCATCTGTTTGAAAAATCGCATCAGGTGGTTTGGTTCAGAGAAGTGCAGCCTGAAGGCAATCTCTTTCACCGAGCGGCCCGAGAAGAGCAATTCGTTCTTCACCTCTTGCAGCAGACGCTGTTTCAGCAGGTGGACGGCCGACAGCCCGAACTCGCGTTTGACCGCCTTGTTGAGCGATATGCGGCTGATGTTCATCGCATCGGCGTAGTCGCTCACGTGAGTCATCTCGGCGATGTGTTTTTCGAGCAGTTCTTTGTACTGGTAGGCATAGTTGTTGAGCGGTGCATCGAACGGCAGGCCGAATAACCCGGCATACAGCCGGTTGAGAAGCAGCAGAAACTGATAGAGGTAGGCCACGATCATGTGGTAGCTGTCGGCAACGGGTTCGTGCAGCTCGTGCTTCATCTTCGAGAGCAGGTCGAGGTAGGGAGCCATGGCCGTCACCTCCAGGTCGAAGTGGGTAGGGTAGTCGTGCTGGTAGCAGTACAGCAAGCGGTACATGAAGTATTTGTCGGAGAGGAAGTTGTTGATAAACTCCTCTTGAAATATCAGGAAGGTATAGTCCAGCTTGTCGAGGTCGACATGCCACTCTTGCCACTGAAAAGGCGAGATAATCAGCACCATGCCGGGGTGCAGTTCTATCTTTTCGCCCGTCAGGAACAGGTAGCCCTCGGCCTGCCGGAAGAAATAGAACTCGAAGAAATCGGTCTTGTATCGTTTGTCGGCATCGAACCAGCCCCGTTTCTCGCTACTCTCGGCCGTGTTGAGCAGGAAGTCCACGCCACACGAACTCTTGGAGTATTTCAGCAAAGAGATCTGTTTCTCCGTTTGGTCGGTATATATGCCGAATTTCTCGTTGTGATTCATAGCCGATTCGTTTATTTGGCTACAAAAGTAGCGAAAGGTGAGCGCAGAGGCAAAGGAAAACGCAGTTTTCAACTTTGACTTGGCCGTGACGTCTTCTTCCGGTAAAAAAAAGCGGGACTGTACCCACCCCTCGTGTATCGAGTTCGGGTACAGTCCCTGTATTCAAAAGAAACGATGGGTCGTTATCGCCAGGACTCCTCGTAGATGGCTACGATGTCGGCATCGCTCATGGCAATGCGGTCGCTGGTAAACATGATGCCCATGACCTCGCGGGCGTTGCGCATGAACTTCTCGGCCTCGTCGCGTGTGATGCCGTAGTCCGACATCTTCAGGTCGGCCACGCCGCAAGCCTCTTGCAGGCGGGTGAGGGCCGTCAGGAAGTCTTCGGGCTTGTCGGCCTCGGGCATGCCCAGGGCGCGGGCCATGCGGATGAAGCGCTCGTCGCAAGCGTGGTTGCGCACGAAGTAGGCATAGTAGGCCCGGCTGATCATGATGAGGCCGGCACCGTGCGGCAGGTTGGGGTGGTAGGCCGAGAGGGCGTGCTCCATGCCGTGCTCGCTGGTGAGGAGGGTCAGACACATCACTACCCCCGACAGCGTGTTGGCGAAGGCCACGTGGGTACGGGCCTCGAGGTCGTTGCCGTCTTTCACGGCGCGGGGCAGGTATTGGGCCAGATTCTCGATGGCGGTCAAGGCATACATGTCGCTCATCAGGTTGGCCCCTTTGGCTATGTAGCCTTCGACACTGTGGAAGAGGGCATCGAATCCCTGGAAGGCAGTGAATCCGGCCGGCACGCTCAGCATCAGTTCCGGGTCAACGATAGCCAGGTGGGGATACAGAGAGGGGTCGCCGATGAAGGCCTTTTCGAACGTATCCTCTTTGGTGATGACTCCGGCGTTGTCGGTCTCCGACCCGGTACCGGCCGTCGTGGTGATGGCGACGATGGGCAGCGGGGTGTGGGCGATGGGATGTCCTTTGCCCGAGCCTACGGCTACGTAGTCCCACAGCACGCCGTCGTTGGTAGCCATCACGGCGATGGCTTTGGCGCAATCCATTACGCTGCCGCCGCCCAGAGCTACCAGAAAGTCGCACCCGTTGTCGCGGGCAGCCTGTGCTCCGGCATCGACGTTGGCCACCGTGGGGTTGGGGGCTACGCCGTCGAAGAGTGCGGTTTCGATACCGGCCCGTTTCAGCTGCTCTTCGGTGCGGGCCAGGTATCCGTTGGCCCGGGTCGATTTACCGTTCGAGATGATGATCAGTGCCTTTTTACCGGGCATGGGTTGGTCGCCCAGTTTATTCAGTGCTCCTGCCCCGAACATGACGCGGGTAGGAACAAACATGTTGTATTTCAGTCTGGTTTCCATTGTAGGGTTAGGTTTTTAGGGTTAGGTTTATTGGTTCAGTTTGTTATATTCGTCGTCGGTGACGGGCTCGAGCCATTCGTTCGAGGCCGACTCGCCCGGGATTTCAAAAGCCAGGTGGGCAAACCAGCTGTCGGCGGCTGCTCCGTGCCAGTGTTTGACGTTGGCCGGGATGTGGATAACCGTGCCGGGCCGAATCTCTACGGCCGGTTTACCTTCCTCTTGATACCAACCGCGGCCGGCTACGCCGATAAGCATCTGACCGCCGCCGCTGGTGGCCCGGTGGATGTGCCAGTTGTTGCGGCAGCCGGGCTCGAAGGTGACGTTCGACACAATCACCTGTTCGCGCGAGATGGGGGCGAGGTAGCTGTTACCGATGAAATATCGGGCATAGGCCGTGTTGGGCTCGCCGATGGGGAAAATCATCTCTTTCTGGAATGCGGCTTTGGCATCCTCGCCGGTCGTGTCGTCGGCCCATACCTCTTTGGCCAGACGGAAAGCGGCCCAAGCCTTCGGCCATCCGGCATAGAAGCTGATGTGGGTGATGATTTCGGCTATCTCGGTGCGGGTGATTCCGTTCTTCCGGGCCGTTTGCAGGTGGTACGTGAGCGAGCTGTCGGTAATACCCTGGCTGATGAGCGAGGTGATGGTAACCAGGCTGCGGTCGCGCAGTCCCAGACGGTCGGTGCGGCTCCAGACCTCGCCGAAGAGTACGTCGTCGTTAAGTTCCGCGAATTTGGGGGCAAACTCCCCGAGCTGGTCGCGGCCAGCCGTTTGTTTTGTGTTTTCTTGTGCCATAATTGTTATACCATTATTAAATACCCATAGTGCGACAAGCGCAAAGATTACTCTTTTTTTCATACCTTATCTGTTTTTATGGTTTCGATTTTTTTCTGGTACAAAATTAGCAGGGGTGTACCTGAATTTCTGTATACGATTTACGGATGTTTCTACCCGAAACGTGGATTTTGGCGGTTGGCTTTACTTGACGTGCAATGCTATATTTGTAATAGAAAGAGAGTTAGGAGCTTTTCGGACAAAATCTTGTATACCGATTACGGATAGTTGTACCCGAATCATGGATACCACGGCCGAGTCGAGGATATATCGAATTATAATAGTATATTTGCCGTAACGATTAAATTTTGTGTTATGGAAGAGTGGATCAAATTGGATAGTGTAGATCAGTATAACAAGATTTTTGGCTTGGAAACCTTGCACCCGATGGTGGCGGTAATCGACTTGTCGCAAGCTACTCAATGGCCCGAACACCTTAAAATCAGTTATGGCGTATATGCGCTGTTCTTGAAAGAGACGAAATGTGGCGATATTACCTACGGCCGTCAGCCCTACGATTATGGCGAGGGTACGATTGTCTGCTTTGCTCCCGGTCAGGTGGCCGAGGTAGATATGGCGAAGGATGCTCGTCCCAAGGCTCACGGGTTGCTCTTCCATCCCGATTTCATTCGGGGCACCATGCTGGGGCAGGAGATTAAGAAGTATTCGTTCTTCTCGTACGAGACGCGCGAGGCGCTGCACCTCTCCGAGAGCGAGCGCGATACCATCATGGATTGCCTGCAGAAGATCGATGCCGAGTTGCGGCACAATATCGACAAACACAGCCGTCGGCTCATTACGGCCAACATAGGGCTGTTGCTCGACTACTGCATGCGTTTCTATGAGCGGCAATTTACTACGCGCGAACTCCCCAACAAAGATATTATCGTGCGTTTCGAGCGCTTGCTCGACGAGTATTTCGACAGCAAGGCTCCGCAGGAGATAGGGCTGCCTACCGTGAAGTATTTTGCCGAACAGGTATATCTGTCGCCCAACTACTTCGGCGATATGATTCGGAAACAGACGGGAATGACCGTATCGGAACACATCCAGAAGAAACTGATTGCCCGTGCCAAGGAGCTGCTGCTCTCAACCTCGAAGTCGATGAGCGAGATTGCATACAGCCTGGGGTTCCAGTATCCCCAGCACATGAGCCGCATGTTCAAGCGGGTGGTGGGTTGCACCCCCAACGAGTTCCGTCTGCGCGAGTAATAACCCCTGTGCATGGTCAGCTGAAAAGGGTGCGTTTTCCTTTGCCTCTGCGTTCACCTTTCGCTATCTTTTCAGAAGACAGGATGCGGTTCGGCCAAGCAAATAATGCAAGCCTCTTTGCTTGTCGCTCACCTTTCACTATCTTTGGATAAGACAGGATGCGGTTCGGCAGAGTCAAAATTGAAAACTGCGTTTTCTTTTGCCTCTACTCTCACCTTTCACTATCTTTGCACCATTATTATTCTTATACTTATTTGTTTTGGCACGAAAGAAGAAAGAGCTCCCCTTGCTGGAGCAGATTGAGATAACCGGTGTGGCTGCCGAAGGAAAGGCTTTGGCACGAGTGAACGACCTGGTGGTGTTTGTACCCTTTGCCGCTCCGGGCGATGTAGTCGATTTACAGGTGACGCGCAAGAAGCACAGCTACGCCGAGGCGCGTATCGTGAAATTTCACAGCTATTCGCCGCTGCGGGTGCAGCCTTTTTGCGAACACTTCGGGGTGTGCGGCGGCTGCAAGTGGCAGCATGTGACCTACGACTTCCAGTTGCAGTTCAAACGGCAGCAGGTCGAGGACAACCTCACCCGCATCGGCAAGATTCCCTTGCCCGAGGTGTTGCCCACGAAGGGGTCGGCCAAGCAGCAGTTCTACCGCAACAAGCTCGAGTTCTCGTTCTCGAATCGGTCGTGGCTCACCTACGAGCAGTTGCAGTCGGCTCAGGAGTTCGACAGCCGCAATGCGTTGGGGTTCCACATACCGGGCATGTTCGACAAGGTGCTCGACATCAAGAAGTGCTGGCTCCAGGACGACATCTCCAACCGCATACGCCTCTCGATACGGCAGTTTGCCATCGACCACAATTACCCCTTCTTCGACCTACGCGAGCAGACGGGACTCATGCGCAATATCATCGTGCGCACCGCCTCGACGGGCGAAATCATGCTTATCGTCGTCTTCTTCGAGCCCGACCGGGAGCGTATAGAGGCGATGATGCAGCACGTGGCCGACGAGTTCCCCCAGATTACCTCGCTCCTCTATATAGTCAACCAGAAACCCAACGATACCATCACCGACCAGGAGGTGCATCTCTATCGCGGGCGCGACTACATCTGGGAGAGCATGGAGGGGCTGCGCTTCAAGATTGGCCCCAAGTCGTTCTACCAGACCAACTCGGAGCAGGCCTACGAACTCTACAAGGTGGCCCGCGAGTTTGCCGGCCTCACCGGCGACGAACTGGTCTACGACCTCTACACCGGCACGGGTACCATTGCCAACTTCGTGGCCCGGCAGTCGCGCAAGGTCATCGGCATCGAGTATGTGCCCGAGGCTATCGAGGATGCCAAGGAGAATGCCCGTATCAACGGCCTCGACAACACGCTGTTCTATGCCGGCGATATGAAAGATATTCTTACCGAAGAGTTTATCGGTGAACACGGTCGCCCCGATGTCATCATCACCGACCCGCCTCGCGCCGGCATGCACGACGATGTAATCAAGACCATCCTCTTTGCCGAGCCGCGTCGCATCGTCTATGTCAGTTGCAATCCCGCCACGCAGGCGCGCGACCTGTCGCTGCTCGATGCCAAGTATCGCGTGGCGCGCGTGCAGCCGGTCGACATGTTCCCCCATACTCACCATGTAGAGAATGTGGTGTTGCTGGAGCGCAAGGAAGAGTAGGAGAGTATCGCGAAACAGAATCAAGAAAATAGAACAAGCCCCGGAGTCTGGTCTTCAGCACTTCGGGGCTTGTCGTTATGGCAAGAGCGTTAGCATCGCTTTTCGTTCTTCTCGTTTTCGCGAATCCACTGCATCACGTTGGCTGGCGGCCGCTTGTTGTCGAGCTCGTGTTTCATAAAATCCATGTAGGGAGCCACATGCTCGAAAAAGCGGTGATACCCGGCACACAGGTAGTTCAGCCCCGGCTCACCGGTAGCGGTGCGGGCAAACCGGTTTTTGGGGCACTCGCCGTGGCAGGCAAACAGGTAGTCGCACGCTTTGCACTGGGCCGGCAGGCCGTCGCGCTTGTTCTGTCCGAAGGCAATCTGTTGCGGGCTGTTCATCATCTCGATGAGCGACTTGGAGTAGATATTCCCCAGCTTGTATTCGGGGAAGACGAAGTGGTCGCAACTGTACACGTCGCCATTAAACTCCATCACGCCGGCATGGCCGCAAGTCTCGGCCATGGAGCAGATGCCCGGCATCACCCCCGCCCAATTGGCCAGCGTGGCATCGAACAGCTGCACGAAGTACTCGCCCACGTCGTTGCGCACCCATTCGTCGAAGAGGGTGCAGAGAAATTCGCCCCACTGTTCGGGCGAGACCGAGAAGTCGGTCACCCCGTCGCGCGTCTCCTCGTCGGGAGCCGCCAGATGGCGACCGTCGGCGTGCGGATTGATGCGCTCGACGATAGGGGTAAACTGGATATACTTGCAGTGAATATCCTTGAAAAAGTGATAGAAGTCGAGCGGATAATCGGCGTTGAAGTCGTTGACCACGGCCAGGGCGTTCCACTCCACCCCGTGCTTGTTGAGCAGGTTGATACCCTGCATCACCTTCACGAAAGTAGGCCGTCCCTGTTTCGTAAGGCGGTATTCGTCGTGAAACTCCTGCGGGCCGTCGATACTCACCCCCACCAGCCAGTTGTTCTCTTTGAAGAAGCGGCACCAGCTGTCGGTCAGCAGCGTGCCGTTGGTCTGTATGCTGTTCTCGATGACACGGCCCCGACCATACTGCGCCTGCAGCTTCACCACCTTTTGGTAGAAGTCGAGCGGGCGCATCAGCGTCTCGCCGCCATGCCAGATGAAGAGGATATGGTCGCTCGCCTGGCTCTCGATATACTCCTTGATAAACTTCTCGAGCAAACTCTCGCTCATGATATGGCGAGGCGTATCGTGGTAGAGCTTAGCCTTTTCGGTGTAGTAGCAATAGGTACAAGCCAGGTTGCAAATCGATCCCACCGGCTTGGCCATGATATACATGATTCGGTCGAATGGGGTATAGAGTGTCTTTTCCATAATCGAGTCTCTGTGACGTTTTTCTTATCATCTGTAAAGATACAGAAAAGCGAGAATAGAAAAACTATCCTCGCTCGAAATATTTTTATAATATCTTACAAGCGGATTACTCCCTCACCATTTCGTAGCGGGTGCCGAACCATTGGTCGAGGGTTTCATCGACCTGGGCGTTGATTTCGGGGGTGATTTTGCCCTTTATCTTTTTGTAGACATAGAGCACGGCGGCCCCTTCGTCGAGTACCCCGATGAACTTGAACACGGCACTGGGGATGAGGCTTACCGGCGAAATGGTGTAGATGATGGCGGCATAGATGAGAATGCGGTCGAGGGTCGAGGTCTTCTCGTCCTTCATCACGTAGTAGAACTGGAGCAACGGGCGAGCCGCCACACGGCCTACCTTGAGGGCATAGGGCTGCAACTTGATGTATATGCGGTTTATCTTGTCGCGCCAATCGACATTTTTTACTCGGGCCAGAAGCCGTTTGATATCTTTGCCCATAATCATATAGGCTAAAATGGTGATGCAAATGATCGTGAACATATTCTTTTTCGTTTCGTGTTTGTGTATAGAGAGTGTGTTCCGTCTCACAATCTATCGTCGCAAAGATAATTTTTTTACGGAAAAGTTCCGAATCCTGCCAAAAAACTCAAACAAGTTTGGCTTTATTGCGCTCTCCTTTCACTATCTTTTCAGAAGACAGGATGCGGTTCGGCATAGTCAAAAATGAAAACTTTGTTTTCTCTTTGTCTCTGCGCTCTCCTTTCACTATCTTTGTTACACGAAGATAGGAGTCGGCTCGGGATGATCAAACTCGAAATTTCATTTCGTTTTGCTTCTCCTCTCGCCTTTCACTATCTTTATCCCATCCTAACACACACATATCGGAAACAGATGAAATACGGCAGACTTTTATTCCTGGGCGGTGGATTGTTGACCGCCGTTTCCCCGGCATTGGCGCAGAAGAGCGACAAGCCTAATATTATTTTTATCCTGTGCGACGACATGGGATATGGCGATTTGGGGTGTTACGGGCAGCGATATATCGATACGCCCAACCTCGACCGCATGGCTTCGGAGGGTATGCGTTTCACGCAGGCCTATTCGGGCAGTCCCGTGAGTGCTCCGTCACGAGCCAGCATTATGACGGGGCAGCACTCGGGCCACGGCGAGGTGCGTGGCAACAAGGAGTATTGGCCCGAGAGCGGCGAGGTGCGCTATGGCATCAATACCGACTATGCCGTGGTGGGGCAGCACCCGTATGACCCCGACCACGTAATCCTTACCGAGGTGATGAAGGACAACGGCTACACGACTGGCATGTTCGGCAAATGGGCCGGTGGTTACGAGGGCTCGGTCTCTACGCCCGACAAGCGGGGTGTCGACGAGTTCTTCGGTTACATCTGCCAGTTTCAGGCGCATCTGTACTATCCCAATTTCTTGAATCGCTACAACCCGGCTCTGGGCGATACGGCTACGGTGCGCGTTACGCTCGACGAGAATATACGGTATCCCATGTGGGGCGCCGGTTATGGCCAGCGCAAACAATACTCGGCCGACCTCATTCACCAGGCGGCACTCGATTGGCTCGACCGGCAGTCGGCCGACCAACCCTTCTTCGGCTTCTTCACCTACACCTTGCCGCATGCCGAGCTGGTACAGCCCGAAGACTCTTTGCTCAACAAATACCGCGAGCGGTTGGGCGACAAGGGGATATACAACGGCAGCTACTGGAGCCGCTACAATCCTGTGACTCACACGCATGCGCAGTTTGCGGCCATGATCGAGCGGCTCGACCGGTATGTGGGTGAGATTTTGGCTAAGCTCAAAGCCAAGGGATTGGACGAAAATACGATGGTCATCTTCTCGTCGGACAACGGCCCGCACGAGGAGGGTGGGGCCGACCCTACCTTCTTCGGCCGCGACGGCAAGCTGAAGGGGCTGAAGCGTTCGTGCCACGAGGGGGGCATCCGCATTCCGTTCATCGTGCGCTGGCCGGGCCATGTGCCGGTGTCGGTCAATGACCATCAACTGGCGTTTTACGATATTTTGCCCACCTTCTGCGACCTCTCGGGGGTGAAGAATTATGAGAAGCGATATGCCCAGGGGCGCCCCAACTACTTCGACGGCCTCACCTTTGTACCTACCTTGTTGGGGAAGGATAAGAAACAGAAACAGCACGACTTCCTCTACTGGGAGTTTTGCGAGACCGACCAGATAGCCGTACGCCAGGGCGACTGGAAACTCTTTGTCGAGAAGGGCGAGTGCCACCTCTACAACCTGGCCGACGATATTCACGAAGACCACGACCTGGCCGCACAGTATCCCGAGCGGGTCGAGGCCATGAAACGAATCATATTCGAGCAGCACATTGATAACCCCTACTTTAAGGTGACGTTGCCGCAATAGGGCGGGGCATTGCCGTCTGGAGGGACAGGAACAAAAACAATCAGGGCTGTGTTCTCACGAGCACAGCCCTGGTCTTTTTTCAGTCGGAGGTATCGTTTATTTATTTCTTCTTTCGAGTCGTGATGATGAGAACATTATCATTCTCTTTAGCTCCGTACTTCTTATTAGCCTCTCCGCCTTTCAGCACTGTAATACTGGCAATGTCGTTGGGGCTTAACTTGTTGAACTTCTTTTCCGAAACCTTTTTGCCGTCGACAACATAGATGATATTGGGTATCTGTTTGACGTAAGCCGACACCGAATCGGTGTGGTGGTTGAGGGTAGAGAGGGCATTGATGCCTTTCTCGTCGATGGCTCGGGTGATGGAGTCGGCATTGGCGCTTATCCGGGCCGAGAGGGCCTCGATGCGAGCCATGGCTTCAGGCGAGAGTTCTTTCCCCTCTTTGGTGACGGCCACCTCTGCACGAATGGAGTCGGACAGGGCTTTTACCTGTTGCTGCCAATTATTCAGCGACGACTTTTTCGAATGGATAATGATTGTATTCTCTCCGTTGTCGTTGAGTATCGAGATGTTTCCGACCTGGCCCGACAGGTTGAGCTTTTCCATATCCTCGGCCGAGACCTCCTTGCCGTTGATGATATAGGAGAACTTGCCTGACGAGAGATTGTCTATCACTTCGGCCGGGACTTTCTTCCCGTTGATGACATAGTAGCTCGTTTGGGAGCCCTGTTTCCCGTCGTTCGAGAGGGTTATCTTCATCGGTTGGGTATCGTCCGACTCTTTCGTACTGATGAGCAGGGCTCCACCTTTGGCTTCGTCGCCATACTTCTCGACAGCCATTTTCCCTTTGAGCACCGTGACACTCTTTATCTGGTCGGGTGAGAGTTTGTCGATCTCTTCGCGCGAGACTTTCTTCCCGTCTACGATGCAGAGTGCACTATCCATCGAGGCCGGTTTCCCGTTCTCGGTGATATTGATTTTCAGTTTGTTCCCCTGGCTCGAGTCGCCCGATTCGTCGATGTTGACGTTCAGGGTGTTTGTCTGGTTCGAGTTGCTGGCAGCGGTGATGACCATTTGGCTCTGGTCGGTGGCCGATTGCGAATCGACCTTGTCGAGCATGGCCAGCAGGTCGGTCGAGGCGATTTCGTCGAGGCGTTCCGATACTTCGGGGCGGGCGAATACCGTGACGGTACAGAGTGCGACGGGTATCACATAGAGATACTTCCAGGTCGCTTTGCGGTTGGATTTCTTTTTGAGCATCATAGTAATACGTTTATTAAGTTTGTTGTGATTGAAGTGATTGGTCACGCAGTAGAATTTCGAGCCCACCGATCGCTTGATGAGCAGCAGTTGGTATTGCCGGGCATCGATGCCCTGGTCGATTACCTCGGCATCGGCCTCGTATTCGTGCACGGTTTGCAACTCGCGTTTCAGCAGCCAGGCGGCAGGATTGAACCATTGCAGCCAGGTACAGAGGTCGGCCACCAGCAGGTCAAGGGAGTGGCGCTTGCGTATGTGGGCCGACTCGTGCAGCAGTATCTCGCGGCTGTGGGCGGCATAGTCCTCCTCGGAGAGGACAATCCGGCCGAACCAGCTGAAGGGTGCAATAGACCGGGGCAGGACGATAATCTGCCGACTTTCGTCGTCGGTCACCCGGCGGCCGCTACTCATGAGTCGCAGCAGGCGCACGATGGTAACAATGTAGCGGGCAACGAAAAACACCACACCGGCCCAGTAGAGGGCTATCGCTACCACGAGGGCCACGGGCACCGGGGCGGTTGTGACTTCGACTTCGTCGGTCACATAGCTGAAGGCCGACAGGTTGTCGAGTATCACGACGGTAGCGGGGGGCACACTTTCGCTCTCGGCAAACAGCGGCAGATGGCACAGCGGTAGCACGAACGAGAGGGGGATGAGGCAGAGCAGCGCCACCCGGTTGTAACGGTAGAAGGTCTCCCGGCTCAGCAGAATGCTGTAGAAGAGAAACAGTACCGCCAGGCAGACGGCCGACTGGAGTATGTAGACAAAAAATGCACTCATGGCTGGGCGGTTTTATTTTTCACTTCCTCGTTCCACTTTCTCGATAAGCTCTTTCAGCTCCTTCAGCGAGATGTCCTCCTCCTCGATGAGCGACGAGACCACGCCCAGATAGGAACTGTTGAAATACTTGCGCACTACCTGACGGAGGGTCCCCCGACGGAACGACTCTTCGCTCACGGCGGCGTAGTACTGGTAGGTTTTGCCGAATGCCTTGTGGGCCAGATAACCTTTCTCTTCGAGTCCCCGCACGATGGTCGACAGGGTGTTGAAGTGGGGTTTGGGCTCGTCGTAGAAATCGAGCAACTCTTTCACGAACAGGGGGCCTTTGTGCCAGAAGTAGTTCATGATTTCTTCTTCTTTTGCGGTAAGTCCTTTCATAGGTTTTCGTTTTTCTCTTTGCAAATAAACTAAAAGTTTTAGTTATTCGACTAATTTTTATAGTTAATAAAACTAAACCGCGTAGTTTTATAACTATATTTTTTAGTTGAATAGGGGTGATAACAAGATGCGGCAGCCGGTTCCGGTACCGACTGCCGCATGTATAGGGCTTGGAATGAGCCGATTGAGTCGTCTTTATGTTACTTTTGGATGTTAGGTTCTTCGAGGCCGTATCCCCGTTTCTTGTCCTCGACCTTCAGCCACAACCCGAAGATGAGCGCCAAGACTCCTAGGCTGGCAAAGATGAGCATCGGCACGGTGTAGTTGTATTGCAGCGGGTCGGTGATACCGGGGTTCGACATGCGCAGTGTGGCACCGATAATCATGGGGAAGGAGTAGAGACCGATGTTCTGAATCCAGAAGATAACGGCGTAGGCCGAGCCCAGCAGCTTGTTGTCGACCAGCTTGGGTACCGAGGGCCACAGCGAGGCCGGTACCAGCGAGAACGAGATACCCAGCAGGATGATGGAGAGGTAGGCCACAATCACGGCGGTGACGGTACCTTTCAAGGCGGGCAGCACCAGGGCGAATACCAGGTGGCAGGCAATCATGAGCACGGCACCGAAGATGAGCATGGTGGCACCTTTGCCTTTATGGTCGAGGAAGTTGCCCAGGATGGGGGTGATGGCTGCGGCTCCCAGCGGGAAGACGAAGAACACCCAGCCGGCCTGTTCGGCCGTATAGCCCAGGTTGCATTGCAGCATGTTGATGGCATACTTCTGGAAGGGGAAGATGGCCGAGTAGTAGAGCACGCACAGCAGCGCTACCAGCCAGAACACCTTGCTCGAGAAGATATATTTGAGGTCCGAGATTTTGAAGGGATCGTCTTTCTCTTCGCCGCTTTCGCCCATCTGTTGCTCGAGTTTCTTGTCCATGAAGGCGTAGGTGATGAAACAGATGAGGCCGATGGCCAGCAGAATCACGGCCACGAGTACGGGGCGCGATACGTCGACCGGGGCAAACTTGTTGGCCAGTACCGGCGAACCCAGTACCACCACGGCTACACCCACACGGGCGATAGCCATCTCTACACCCATGGCCAGAGCCATCTCTTTACCCTTGAACCATTTGACGATACCGCGCGAAACGGTGATACCTGCCATCTCGACACCGCATCCGAAGAACATGAAGCCGATGGCCGACATTTTGGCCGAGGCGGGCATCCCTTCGTAGAACGGGGTGACGTTCCACCACTCCAGCGGCAGGTTCATAAAGCGGTTCATAAAGGCCTCGGCCCCACTGCCGATGAAGGCATTGCTCACGGCGTAGTAGTTGATCGAGGCACCTACCAGCATGACGGCACCCGAGAGTATGGCCGTGAAACGCACACCCATCTTGTCGAGTATGATACCGGCAAAAATCAGGAAGAATACAAATACGTTCAGAAAAGTTTCGGAACCGGCGTAGTGGCCGTAAGCATCGGGCGACCAGCCTCTCGTGTTCTGTAACAATTCTTGTAGAGGCGAGAGTATATCCATGAAGATATAGCCGAAAAACATGGCGCTCGCCAGCAGGACAAGAGCCGTCCATCGTACGGCTGGGATGTCCTTCATCAGTTGAGTCATTTTTTCTGTCATTGTGTTATGTGTTTTGATTTATCGATTCGCTGTTTAGAAATAGACCGAGAGGCCCACCTTCAATCCATACTGGTCGAGTTGGTCGGTGAAGCTGTGTTTCCAGTAGAGAGCCGGGTCGAGCGATATGTTGTGGCTCACGAAGATGGCGTAACCCAGTTCGGCGCCCACATAGAGATAGTCGTCGCAGGCCGACGATTCGTCCTTGGGTTTGTACCAGGCGTGGGTATATCCCGTATTCACTCCGATGAATAGGGTGGTGAGGGTATAGTATCGGATACCCACATTCAGATCTATGTTGTTGTCTCGGTACTCCTTGTTCCACGAAAAGTTGCCGCCGACTCCTACATAGAACAGCAGGTTGTTGGCGATGAAATTACCCGTTTCGACCTGCAGTCCCAGGTCGAAAGTTTCGTTACCTGTCTCGCGGGTGTGGGTGCTGCCCAGGTTGAATCCGCTGATTTGGGGGTTGACAATCCAGGTATTTTTCAGAATCTGGGCCGATGCGGTGCCCGATAACGCTGTGATAACCGACAGGATAAGAAGAACTTTTTTTACCATAGTCGTGGAGATAAATGAGTTTTTTATGAGTGGTGGTCGTCGCGCATGGTACGGCGATCCATGACATCTTGCTTTTGGCGGCGCTCGTTACGAATCTTCTCGCGGCGTTTCAAGGCCCATCGCAAGGCCAGAATAATCAGGAGCGTAAAGCCGATGATGCCGAAGTATTCCCAATAGTTGCCGCTCAGCAACATACCTCGACCGAAGTAGGCCATGACGGCCAGATAGATAACCAGGAGCAATGCAATAATGTCGTACCGTTTCATTTGTAATAAAATAGTTAGAGTGTTGTAGGGGGTTGTTGTAATATCGAGGGAAATTGGAAATCTTTCGATTTGAGGGCCTCGTAGATTTTGATGCAGCTCCAGGCGTCGGTAGCGGCATAGAGTTGTTGGCTGTCGGTCAGGTGGTCGGCCTCCCAGTTGGAGAGGCGTTGTCCTTTCGAAATCTTTTTCCCGATGACGATGGCATAGATTTTTTGCAAACTCTGGTCTTCGATGCCGTATCGTTTGACAAATTTCTGCAACTCGACAAAGTTGCGCGGAGTGAATGGCCCGCTGTTGAGTCGCCCCAGCATGCAGAAGTCGTCCTTGAGCGAGATACCCACCTTGAGCAGGGTTTCGTCTTCGAGCAACCGTTTCAAGGCCGGGGTGAACCCGATGCGGTTAAGCCGGAACAGGTAGCAGGTATCGTGGGTCGAGAGTTGCATGAGGGCCACGTGGTTGCTCTGTCCCTTCTTGAATGTCGGTCGGGTTTCGGTATCAAACCCGATAATCGACTCGTGGCTCAGACATTTGGTAGCTTCGGTTACCTGGGCTTCGTTGTCGACCACGACGATTCGTCCGGGGAATGATTCGATAGGTAAAGTTGCAATGATTTCTTTACTAATTTTTATTTTGTCAGAAGTCTCGTTATCCATAAGCGTTAATCCACATCATCGTTGAGTTTGTCGAAAATATCGTCGTCCCCTTGTTGATGACCGAATATATCGGTGTAATGGTCGTCAGCCGTTGACCGATGGTGGTGATGACCGCAGTCGCATGTGTCGTCGTCATCGTCATCGTCGTCGTGCTGCGAATATTTTACATGGTGCAGCGCCCGCAGTACATTGACCAGTTGTTGCCCCCAGTAGGAGACAAAGTTTTCGTAGCAGATGTAGAGCGACTCGAGCATTTGCGGCTCGTTGCCCAGGCGATATACCGAGATAAAGTCTTTCAAGTCTTGATAGATGTCGGCGAGCCCTTCCGAGATGCTGGCCGCCAACGGGCCTTCGCTGTATTCCATGCCCGACTGGAACACCTCCAGGTAGTTGTCGTCTTCGCCCAGGAGGCTCTCGATGCTCATGCGCACACTCTCGTACATGCTTTCGGTCACGAAACGTTCGGTATAGGCCTCCTCTTCGGGTTCTTCGGGCGAGAGCAGGGTAGCTTTGAGGTAGAGCAGCGGAAGTATTTTTATGATTTTATCGATAAATTCATCTTTTTCCAGTTCGGGAGTACGTTCGAGGAAAGCGCAATATTCGGCACCTACGGTGACAAATTCGATAATATCTTTGGAATAGATGCGTTCGTCCATTACTCGTTGTTTTTATAAAGTCTGTGGTTGATAATGTATGTATATACCGACTGGGGTACAAAATAGTTCATGTTTTTGCCGGCGGCGATTCCCTGCCGTACCTGGGTCGACGAAATCTCGATGAGGGGAGCCCGGCAGTACCGCACGGTAGGGGGGAGCTTCGCCTCGTCGATGTCGTAGCCCCGGCGGGGATAGATGCACACCCGATACTCGTCGACGATGCGCCGGCTCTCGCGCCACCGGTCGAAGAGCAGCCAGTTGTCGGCCCCGATGACGAGGGTGAACTCGCGGTCGGGGTAGAGGCTCCTGAGGTGGTCGAGCGTGCGAATCGTGTAGGAGGGCAGGGGGAGCGAAAACTCGATGTCGGTCGCTACGATTTTGGGGTTGCCGGTCACGGCCAGCCGCAGCATTTCGAGGCGCTGGCGGTCGGCCTCGGGCGACAGCTTTTCCCGCAAGGGGTTCTGGGACGTTACCGACATCCACACCTCGTCGAACCCCTCGAACTCGCACAGGTAGTTGGCCAGTATGAGGTGCCCCGTGTGGACGGGGTTGAACGTGCCTGAAAAGAAAGCTGTCTGGATAGGTTGCATGGGTTTAGGGTTTGTCGAGGAATTGCCGTATGGTCTGGTAGGCCTCTTCCTGGGCTTTTTCTAAAATGTCGTTGACGATGATGTGGTCGAACCGCGGGGCAAACGAGAGTTCGTATTCGGCCTTGGCCACTCGGCTGGCAATCACCTCGGGGGCATCGGTAGCCCGGTGTTTGAGCCGCTTCTCCAACTCCTCGATGCTGGGCGGTTGGATGAAGAGGGCCAGTGCCTGGTCGCCGTAATACTTCTTGATGTTGAGCCCGCCTACCACGTCGACGTCGAAGATGACGTTGCGGCCACTGTCGAGTATGCGCTCGACCTCGCTCTTGAGCGTGCCGTAGAACTTGCCGGCATACACCTCTTCATACTCCAGAAACTCGCCGTTGGCGATACGTTGTCTGAACTCTTCGGGCGAGATGAAGTAGTATTCTACGCCGTTCTTCTCGGTGCCTCGCGGGGCACGGCTGGTGGCCGAGATCGAGAACGACAGGTTCAGGTCGCGGTTCAGCAGCGATTGTATGATGGTCGATTTGCCCGACCCCGAGGGTGCCGAGAATATAACCAGTTTGCCTCTCTTTTCCATTACATTACGTTTAATACTTGCTCTTTGATCTGTTCCAACTCGTCTTTCATGCGTACGACGATGCGTTGCATTTCGGCCTGGTTCGACTTGGAACCGAGCGTGTTGATTTCGCGACCCATCTCCTGGCTGATGAAGCCCAGCTTCTTGCCCTGGCCCTTGCCGGCCTGCATGGTCTCGAGAAAATATTTCAAGTGGTTGTCGAGCCGGTGCTTCTCTTCGTTGATGTCGAGTTTCTCGATATAGAAAATCATCTCCTGCTCGAACCGGTTTTTGTCGTAGTCGAAGTTGTCGATTTTGGTCAGGGCGTCGATGATGCGTCCCTTGATTTTTTCGATGCGCTCCTTCTCGTAGGGCTCCACCTCCTTCAGCAGCTGGGCAATGTTGGCAATCTTCTCTTCAAAGAGGTGTTGCAGCATGGCCCCCTCCTGGATGCGGAACTCCTCGAGGTGGGTGATGGCCTCGTCGACCGCCTTCTTCAGAGCGTTGATTTCGGTTTCGTCGATTTCCTGGCTATCGGTACTCAGGGCGTCGGGCAGGCGCAGCAAAATCGAGAAACAGTCTTCGGGCATGGCAATGCCCAGTTTTTCCGAAGCCTCTTTCACCTGCTGGTAGTAGCCCTCCAGCACCGGCACGTTTATCTGGGCCGAGGTTCCTTTGCCTATCGACTCGCTGTATACCAGAAAGTCGACTTTACCCCGCTCCAGCCGCCGGGCAATCTCCGAGCGAATCTCCATCTCCAGCTCTCTGTATTGTTGGGGAATGCGGGTCGACAAATCGAGCTGCTTGCTGTTCAACGATTTTATTTCAACGGTTATTTTTTTGTGCGGCAGTTCCACCACGGACTTACCGAAACCGGTCATCGATTGTATCATGTCTGTAAATGTTTTTGCAAATTTAATCTTATTTCCGATGCCAAAGCAATATTATTGAAAAAAAAGAGCTATTTTTGTACACTCATTAACGCGATTGTAATACGTTTGTTTACCTTTTTGCCCGGGGAAAGGGCAGAGAGGCAGTATGTTTACCGATAAAATTATGCCGAATATTCTACATATAGAGACCTCTACGTCGGTCTGCTCGGCCGCGCTCTCTTCCGACGGAGTGGTACAATGCCATTTCGAGAACTTCGACGGCCCCTCGCACGCTTCGCTGCTGGGAGCCTATGTAAAAGAGTTGATGACCTTTGCCCGCGACAAGTCGATAAAGGTCGACGCCGTAGCGGTGAGCAGCGGCCCGGGCTCTTACACGGGGCTGCGCATCGGGGTCTCCGAGGCCAAGGGGCTTTGCTTCGGGCTGAAGGTGCCCCTTATTGCCGTACACACCCTCGAACTGCTGGCTTGCGCCACCATGTTTAAAACCTATTTCGACGAAGATGTGTTATATTGTCCCATGATCGACGCCCGTCGCATGGAGGTCTATACCGCCGTCTACGACAATGCGCTCAACGCCGTGCGTCCCGTGCAGGCCTGTGTGGTCGACGAAAACTCCTTTGCCGACTTGTTGGCCGACCGTCGTGTCGTCTTCTCGGGCAACGGAGCTGCCAAGTGCAAGGAGGTCATCCGCCACGAGAATGCCATCTTTGTCGACGACATCGTACCCCTGGCTACCGATATGCTGGCACTTGCTGAGCGGGCTTACCGGCAAGGTCAGTTTGAGGATGTGGCCTATTTCGAGCCCTTCTACCTGAAAGAGTTCATCGCCACCACTCCCAAAAACAAAGTATTGTAAATAAAGAAAATCATATAGAGAGATTATGCAATATACCTCGGACTTAAAGAAACTGATACTGCCTGAGTATGGGCGTAACGTGCAACAGATGGTCGACCACTGCATGACTATCGAGGATCGTGCCGAACGTACCCGTTGCGCCAATACCATTATCAATATTATGGGTAACCTCTTTCCTCACTTGCGCGACATCGACGACTTCAAGCACAAGTTGTGGGACCACCTGGCCATCATGTCCGACTTCAAGCTCGACATCGACTATCCCTACGAGATTGTCAAAAAGGAGAATCTGCATACGCACCCCGATGCTATACCTTACCACACGACCCCCATCAAATACCGTCATTACGGTAAAATCATGGAGGGGATGTTGAAGAAGGCCGAGGAGATGCCTGCCGGACCCGAGCGCGATGCCCTCGTGTCGATGCTGGCCAACCACATGAAGAAACTCTACTATCAGTGGAACAAGGACTCGGTCGAGGACGAAAAGATTTTGAAGGATTTGCGGGAGTATACCCACGGGGTAATCGACCTCGATCCCGCCACCTATCACCTGCGCGATGTGAGGGAACCCGTCGTGCAGCCGCAGCGAAACAACAAGTCGAAAAATAATTCGAAAAAAGCGGGTAAATAACCGCTTTTTTTTGTATCTTTCCCTCATTAACCTTAATAGAGAAAGAGTATGGCATCTTTTATTATTGAAGGCGGGCATCGTCTGAATGGAGAGTTGATACCGCAAGGAGCTAAGAATGAGGCATTGGAAGTCCTTTGTGCTACGTTGCTCACCCCCGAAGAGGTGAAGATATACAATATCCCCGATATTCTCGATGTAAACAACCTCATACAACTGTTGCGCGACCTGGGCGTGACGGTGAAACGTATCGGGTTGAATGCGTACAGTTTCAAGGCCGATAAAATCAATCTCGATTATCTCGATACCGACGAGTTCCTGCAGAAGGGAGCTGCCCTGCGGGGGTCGGTGATGATTATCGGGCCGCTCATTGCCCGCTTCGGCTATGCCGTATTGCCCAAGCCGGGGGGCGACAAGATTGGCCGCCGGCGTCTCGATACGCACTTTCTGGGTATCCAGAAACTGGGGGCCACGTTCACCTATTGCCCCAAGGCACAACGCTACGAAATCAAGGCCGACAAACTCACCGGCAGCTACATGCTGCTCGACGAGGCGTCGGTGACGGGTACGGCCAACATCCTCATGGCTGCCGTCATGGCCGAGGGCGACACTACCATCTACAACGCGGCCTGCGAACCCTACCTGCAACAGCTCTCGAAGATGCTCAACCGCATGGGTGCCCGCATCGAGGGCATCGGCTCCAACCTGCTCACGATTCACGGCGTGTCGTCGCTCAAGGGGTGCGAGCACACCATTCTGCCCGATATGATTGAGGTGGGCAGTTTCATCGGCATGGCTGCCATGACCCGGTCGGACATCACCATCAAAAACGTGTCGTACAACGACCTGGGCATTATCCCCGACAGCTTCCGCCGGATGGGTATCACCGTCGAGCAAAACGGCGACGACATCCACATCCCCGAGCACGACGGGTACGAGATAGAGACCTTTATCGACGGCTCTATCATGACCTTCGCCGATGCGCCGTGGCCGGGACTTACCCCCGACCTCCTGAGTGTCTTCCTCGTGGTGGCTACCCAGGCCAAGGGCAGCGTGCTCATCCACCAGAAGATGTTCGAGAGCCGACTCTTCTTCGTCGACAAGCTCATCGACATGGGGGCCCAGATTATCCTGTGCGACCCGCACCGCGCCGCCGTCATCGGTCAGGCTCACGCCCACACGCTGCGGGCTGCCAACATGGTATCGCCCGATATCCGGGCCGGTATCGCGCTGCTCATCGCCGCCATGAGTGCCGACGGTACGAGCCGCATCCACAACATCGACCAGATAGACCGGGGCTATCAGGACATCGACAAGCGGCTCAATGCCATAGGGGCGCGCATCACCCGGCTGTAAAACAAGAGAAACAATCATGATAGAACGTGAAGAACTGATAAAGATAGGGCGGTTCAACAAACCGCACGGGGTGAAGGGGGAGCTCTCCTTCACCTTTACCGACGATGTGTTCGACCGCACCGACTGTCCCTATATCGTCTGCGAAATCGACGGTATCTTCGTCCCCTTTTTCATCGAGGAGTATCGCTTCAAGAGCGACACTACGGCCTTGATAAAGCTCGAGGATGTCGACAATGAGACCGAGGCCCGGGCCTTCTCGCTGCTCGATGTCTACTTCCCCAAATCCTACTACGACACGGAGGCCGAAGAGGAGGCCCCGAGCGACTACTTCATCGGGTTTACCGTCGTCGACAGCGAGCTGGGCGAGTTGGGCAAGATTGTGGCCGTCGACGACTCGACCGAGAATGTGCTCTTCGAGATAGACCACGCCGGCCGCGAGCTGCTGGTGCCGGCCGTTGACGAGTTTGTGAGCGAAATCGACGAGGAGAACCGCCGGCTCTACATGAGTATTCCCGAGGGACTGCTGACGCTGTAAACTTAAAAAAAAACAGACAAGATATGATGAAACGAGTTTTATTTATTTTTCTGGCCGTGTGGTTCATCTTCACGGTAGTCGTGTTCGTGATGTTCTTCTCGACCACCAAGAGCGATTCGAAGAGCAGCGGCGAGGGTATGCCGGTACTCGAGGCTATCGAAACCCGGGCCAGTGTGCGGGCCTATACCGACCAGGCCGTGGAGCCCGAGAAAATCGAGCAGATTCTGCGCGCCGGCATGGCGGCACCTACTGCCCGCAATCAACAGCCGTGGGCCTTTGTGGTTATCGACGACAAGGCGCTGATGACCCAGTTGGCCGACTCGCTGCCCAATGCCAAGATGCTGGCATCGGCTCCGGTGGCCATCGTGGTGTGCGGCGACTTGAGCAAAGCCATCGAGGGCGAGGGGGCTACCTATTGGATACAGGATGCCTCGGCCGCTACCGAGAATATTCTGCTGGCCGCTCACGGTCTGGGGCTGGGTGCCGTATGGACGGGTGCCTATCCCGTGATGAGCCGGGTAAAAGCCATTCGCTCGGTACTCGGTTTGCCAGCACAGATTATCCCGCTCAACGTCATCCCCATGGGTTATCCGCAGGGCGAGACGACACCCAAGGATAAGTGGAAACGCGAGAACATTCGCAAGAACAACTGGGCGAATGCTTATTGATAGAATAAAAGTATGTAATCAAGAAAATTTCTTAGCCATAATGAGTAAAATCATCGAAAAATTGCGCAAATACAGAGTGCTGCGATTGTTTTTTATTAGATTCCGGCTTTTTAATTTTGGTGGTAAGCAACGATGAAGATCGAATATCGAATTGACTTATAAACGACAGCCTCGGCAGAAAATCGCCGAGGCTGTCGTTTTTGTTTCTATGTCAACGCTCTATTGGTTTTGGAAAACCTCTTTTGAGCCATACAACAGACTATGAGCCTAAGAACTCATAGTTCGATAATCTGGTGCTGCAGGGTGAGCAGGTTGGTCCAGTAGAGTTTGCCGCTCAACACCTCGCCGCACCCGGCAATTATCTTGATGGCTTCGGAGGCTTGCAGGCAACCGATGAGGCCGGGAATGGACCCGACCACGCCGCCCGGTTGCGGCACAGGCATTACTGCCGGGCGCGGGTAGAGGTCGCTGTACCGGGGGCCTCCCCGGTAGTTGAATACCGACACCTGTCCCTCGAAGGCGGCGATGGAGCCGTAGACGTAGGGCTTGCCCTGGCGGGCACACTCCTCGTCGATGAGGTAGCGCGTGGCCGCATTGTCGCAGCCGTCGACCACCAGGTCGTAGTTGGCCACGAGTTCGGCGGCATTTTCGGCGGTAAGCCGGGTGGGGTAGGTCTCGATGCGGGTCGTGCTGTTCAACTCCGACAGCCGCCGGCGGGCACACTCCACCTTGGGGGCTCCCACCTCGGCCTCGGAATAGAGCACCTGCCGTTGCAGGTTGCTCAACGAAACCACGTCGTCGTCGACCAGTCCCAGGCAGCCTACACCGGCCGCCGTCAGGTAGAGGGTGACGGGCGACCCCAGGCCGCCCACACCCACAATCAGCACTCGCGCCTGGCGCAGCCGCTCCTGGCCCGCTTCGCCTATTTCGGGGAGCATCGTCTGTCTGCTGTATCGCTCGTTCATCAATCGAAGATTTTATCCCAGTCTTTCCATACTACCTCGTAGCCCATGGCCTTGATGGCCTGCTCTACCTCGGCCGGGGTGCGTTCGTCGCTCACGGCAAATTGCTCCAGTGCCTGCGGATAGGTGGCGTAGCCTCCCGGGTCGGTCTTCGAGCCGGCACTCATCGAGGTGGCTCCCAGCGTGGCAATGTGGTTGCGGAAGTTGGGGTTCTCGCGGGTCGATACCGAAATATCCACGTCGTGGTCGAAGATACGGAAGGCAAAAATTAGCTGGGCCAGCTCCCGGTCGCTCATCACCACGTTGGGTTGGAAGTGCCCCTCCGACGGCCGCATGCGGGGGAAGTTGACGCTGTATTTCGTCTGCCAGTAATGCTTGCGCAGGTATTGCAGGTGAATGGCCATCATGGTCACGTCGGTGCGCCAGGGCTCCAGCCCGATGAGCACGCCCATGCCTATCTTGTGCACGCCGGCCTGACCCATGCGGTCGAAGCCGTTGACACGCCATTCGAAAATCGATTTCATCCCCTTGGGGTGATAGGTCTTGTAGCGATCCTTGTGGTAGGTCTCCTGGAAGCAAACCACACCGTTGAGACCCGACTTGGTGAGCCGGTAGTAATCTTCGCTCTTGAGCGGCATCACCTCGATCGAGAGGTTGGCAAAGTAGGGGCGGGCTACATGCAGAGCCCGCTCCAGATAGTCTACACCGGCATCGCGCGGATTCTCGCCGGTGACGATGAGCAGGTTCTCAAAGGGGCCCAGCTTGCGTATGGCGCGGCATTCGTTCTCGATCTCCTCTTCGGTGAGGATGATGCGAGAGATGGGGTTGTTGTGGTTGAACCCGCAATAGACGCAAAAGTTGTTGCACGAGTTGGTGATATAAAGCGGTACATACATCTGTATCGTTTTACCGAAACGCTCCTGGGTATAGCGCCGGCTCAGGGCGGCCATGGGCTCCAGATAGGGAGCTGCGGCCGGCGAAACGAGGGCCATGAAGTCGTCGATGGTCAAGTGCTCCTTGCCCAAGGCAATCTCCACGTCGCGGCTCTGTTTCGAGTTGATGCAGGCGGTTATGTCGTCCCAGGAATATTTTTCTAATTCTTCGGAAAACATCTTTCTTCTTTTTCTTTATTCAATCGTTGGTAGTTGGTCGATTTCTTTTCTATTCTCTCTCTTGTGGCGAGGCCGATGGCGCTGCGCCACCGGCACTCGCGGGTACACCGGGCGGGTTACTCCTTCTCGATGCAGTTGGTGATGTCTTGCGACAGCCGCATGGCGCAGAAGTTGGGGCCGCACATGGTGCAGTAGTTGCCGTCGTGGAACGAGCCCTGCTTGTAATACTCGAGAGCCCGGTCGGGGTCGAGGGCCAGGTTGAACTGGTCTTTCCAGCGGAACTCGTAGCGGGCCTTGCTCATGGCATCGTCGCGCACCTGGGCGCCGGGGAATCCCTTGGCCAGGTCGGCGGCGTGGGCCGCAATCTTGTAGGCGATGACACCGTTGCGCACATCCTCGCGATCGGGCAGTCCCAGATGTTCCTTGGGGGTGACGTAGCAAATCATGGCCGTGCCCAGCCAGGCAATCTGTGCGGCACCGATGGCCGAAGTGATGTGGTCGTAACCCGGGGCGATGTCGGTAGTCAACGGGCCCAGCGTGTAGAAGGGGGCTCCGTGGCAACTGCTCAACTGGCGGTCCATGTTCTCCTTGATTTTCTGCATGGGAATATGGCCGGGGCCTTCGATAATCACCTGCACGTCGTGTGCCCAGGCCTTCTCGGTGAGTTCGCCCAGCACGTCAAGTTCGAGGAACTGCGAGCGGTCGTTGGCGTCGTGTATCGAGCCGGGCCGCATGCCGTCGCCCAGCGATATGGCCACGTCGTACTGCTTGAGTATCTCGCAGATTTCGTCGAAGTGGGTGTAGAGGAAACTCTCCTGGTTGTGGATAACGCACCACTTGGTCATAATCGAACCGCCGCGCGACACGATACCCGTAAGCCGTTCGCCCACCAGGTCGGCGTGTGCCTTGAGCACTCCGGCGTGAATGGTGAAGTAGTCCACACCCTGCTCGCACTGCTCGATGAGCGTATCGCGGTAAATCTCCCAGGTGAGGTCTTCGACCTTGCCGTTTACCTTCTCGAGGGCTTGGTAGATGGGCACGGTACCCATGGGCACGGGGCAGTTGCGGATAATCCATTCGCGCGTCTCGTGTATGTGGTCGCCCGTCGAGAGGTCCATGAGCGTATCACCGCCCCAGTGGCAGCTCCATACGGCCTTGTCCACCTCCTCTTCGATACCCGACGAGAGGGCCGAGTTGCCGATGTTGGTATTGAGTTTCACCAGGAAATTGCGGCCGATAATCATCGGCTCGGTCTCGGGGTGGTTGATGTTGGCCGGGATGATGGCACGGCCGGCAGCCACCTCGTCGCGCACAAACTCGGGGGTGATGTGGCTCTTGATGCCCAATTGCTCGTTCATTATATTCTCGCGTATGGCCACATACTCCATCTCGGCGGTGACGATACCCTGGCGGGCATAGTACATCTGCGTGATGGCATGTCCCGGTTTGGCCCGGTAGGGGAGCGGTGTGTTTTTGAACCGTATCGGGTCGAGCGACGGGTCGTCGCGGCGGGCACGCCCGTATTGCGAGGTGATGTCGTCGAGCCGTTCCACATCGCCGCGGTCGAGAATCCACGACTCGCGCAGGCGGGGGATACCCCGGTTGATGTCTACCTCTACGGCCGGGTCGGTATAGGGACCGCTGGTGTCATACACATAGACCGGCGGGTTGGGGGTATGTACCCGTTTCCCGTTCTCGATGGTCACGGTGTCGGTCAGGTTGATCTTGCGCATGCCCACTTGAATGGGAAAGAGTTTTCCCGGTACATATACCTTCTCGGAACCGGGGTAGGAGTCTTTGATGATTTTTTGTGTATCCATAAATGTGTGAAGTTTCGAAGCGGTTAGTCCAGGAATGAAGTCAACGGGCTGCTGGCCTGGGCAAAGTGGTATTGGGCACCCAGTCCGGCTTCGTAGGCACGGCGGCCGGCTCGAACAGCCTCTTTGAAGGCGATGGCCATCTCTACGGGATTACCGGCCACGGCAATGGCGGTGTTCACCAGTACGGCGTCGGCACCCAGCTCCATGGCTTCGGCGGCATGCGACGGAGCCCCGATACCGGCATCGACGATGACGGGCACGTTGCTCTCCTCGATGATAATCTGCAGGAAGTCACGCGTGCGCAACCCCTTGTTCGTGCCGATGGGAGCCCCCAGCGGCATCACCGTAGCGGCACCGGCCTCTTCGAGGCGTTTGCACAGCACGGGGTCGGCCTGGATGTAGGGCAGCACTACGAACCCCATCTTGGCCAGCTGTTCGGTAGCCTTCAGGGTCTCTACCGGGTCGGGCAGAAGGTATTTGGGGTCGGGGTGGATTTCGAGTTTGATGAAGTCGGTCCCGAAGCAGTCGCGGGAGAGCTGGGCGGCAAGCACGGCCTCCTCGGCATTCCGCACGCCCGAGGTATTGGGCAGGAACTGCACCTTGGTGCGGTCGATGTGTGCGAGCATATCGTCGGTAGCTTCGTGGGTCATGTTGAGACGTTTCATGGCAACGGTAATCATTTCGGATTCCGAAGCCTCGATGGCTTTTTCCATCAATTCGTTCGAGCTGAATTTGCCGGTTCCGACAAACAGTCGGGAGGAGAATTCCCGTCCTCCAATCACTAATTTTTTCATGCTTTACGATATTGGTTGAGTAAATCTATAATCTTTCGGGTTTCGGCCTCGGGGTCTTCGGCCTGCAGGATGGTGCCCGACAGGGCGATGCCGGCCACACCCGTTTCCATAATGGCCGGAATGTCGTCGGCCGTGATGCCGCCGATGGCCACCACGGGAATCTTCAGCCCGTTGTCGCGGCACTGCTGCATGATGCGGGCATAGCCCTCGAGCCCGAGTATGGGACTCAGGTTCTTTTTGGTCTCGGTGTAGCGGAAGGGGCCGAGACCCACATAGTCGGCATCCTGACGTACGAGGTTCTGGATGTCGTCGAAGGTGTTGGCCGTACCGCCGATGATGTACTTTTCGCCGATGAGCAGGCGGGCCTCCGATACGGGCATGTCGAGTTTGCCCAGGTGCACGCCGTCTACGTCGAGGTCGGCCGCCAGTTGAGGATAGTCGTCGAGAACGAGTATCGCCTCGTGCTCCTTGCAGAGCGGAATCAGTTGCCGGGCCGTCTTCTCGACCTCTTCGAGGGGAGCCTCTTTCATGCGCAGCTGTATCCATTTGCAGCCTCCGTTCAGGGCGGCGACAGCGCCTTCGACAATGCCGAAGCGCAGGGTTTGGTGTGTAATGAATTGTAACATGACTATGGTGTTAAACAGTTCGTATTCGTTTCAGTCGGGCCACCACTCCCTCGGGGGTGGGGGCCTGCCACAGGTAGCCCAGCAGGGCTACTCCGCCGAAGTGCCAGGCCCGCACGGCAGCCATCCGTTCGGGGGTGATGCCGCCCAGGGCGATTACCCGCTCGCCGATGATGCCTTGGCTGGCGGCCTCCGTCAGCTCGTCGGGGATGAAGCCCGCGGTATATCCCTGCTTCGAGATGCTGTCGAAGAGAGGGCTCAGGAACTGATAGGCATACCCTTCGCCGTGGGCCAGCTCGGCGATGGTGTGGCACGAGCGCGATAGGGCGGGGGTGTAGCCGTCAGCCGGTGCGGGTGGCTCGGGGTTGCGACGGTTGAGGTGTACCCCGGCCAGCCGGTACGTTGCGGCCAGCTCGAAGTGGTCGTGCAGCACGATGCGGCTGTAGCAGCGGTCGGGAATCGTGCGCAACAGTTGCTCCACCTCGTGGTGCGAGGCCCCGGGTTTGCGCAGGTGCAGGCGGTCCAGACCGTGGTCGAGCAGAACGGCTATCAAGCACTCCTCGCCGGGCAGGAAACCTTCGGGTGTGATACCTATGTATTTCATCGCGTTACGTTCGGTTTTGCCGGTTATCCGCCGAAGGTGGCGCGAATGAGGGTAATCTTGTCGCCGTCGGCCAGTGTGCGGTTGCTCCATTCGCTCTTGGGTACCAGTTTGTTGTCGATGGCAATGGCGGTACCCTCGGCGGCAATCTGCTGCCGGTCGAGCCACTCTTTTACGGTGATGCCCTCGGGTACCTCGGTTTCGTTTTGGTTGATATATACTTTCATTGTTGTATCAATGAGTGGGTTTCTCTTTTTCGTTCAGTGCTTCGTTGTCCCGTGAGGTTAAAACACAGGGGGCGAACAGATGGTTTACGGCACCGTGGCCGTGGCCTATTGTCACGTCGGCCCCGGCTTGCAGAGCCTGGGTCAGGTAGTGCTTGGCGGCGGCAACGGCGTCGGGCAGCGTGCGGCCCAGGGCCAGGTACGAGGCAATGGCCGACGAGAAGGTGCAGCCCGTGCCGTGGGTGTTGCGCGTGGCAACCCGCGGCGAGGTGTAGCGCACCGGGTCGGCATGCGGGGTGAAGAGCAGGTCGTACGACTCGGCCCCCTCCAGATGCCCTCCCTTGATGAGTACGGCCCGGCATCCGATGCGGAAGAGCCGCTGGGCCGCCAGCTCCATATCCCGCTCGTTGGTAACGGGCAGGCCGCTCAGGATTTCGGTCTCGGGAATGTTGGGGGTGACGAGTGTAGCCCGGGGCAACAGCAGCGATTTGACCGCCTCGATGGCCTCCTCTTCGATGAGCCGGCAGCCCGAGGTCGATACCATTACCGGGTCGAGCACGATGTGGTCGAGGGGATAGTGCGCCAGACAGTCGGCAATGGCTTCGATGGTGGGACGGGCGTAGAGCATGCCCAACTTCACCGTGCGGCAGGGCAGGTCGTCGAGCACCGCCTCGATTTGCTGGTGCACGATGGACGGGTCGATGCCCTGGATGGCCCGCACTTCGCAGGTGTTTTGCGCCGTGATGGCGGTGATGGCCGAGGTGCCGAACACACCGATGGCCGACATGGTCTTCAGGTCGGCTTGTATCCCGGCTCCTCCGCTGCTGTCCGAGCCGGCTATGGTCAATACGACGGGATAAGTCTTCATACGGTTCGCTTTATCTTCGGGGGTAGCTTAAAACCGTATCGAAACAGATAGGACTATGAACAATTCCTGCGCCGGCATTATCCGTATCAGGTTCATAGGGTATGATCTCAGCCGCTTTTAGGCACCCCTTTGTTACACCACAAAGTTAGCTATTATTTTTTTCCCGAGGGATATACCCCAGGGTTTTAATAAAAATTAAGAGCTCTATATCTTGCTATTATATAGTGTAGTAAAAAGTAAGAGGTTTTACTGTAAAGAGATTATTTTGCAAATAAATCTACAATATGTTTGTATTTTTGAAAGCTGTTATTTATTTTTGCAAGCAAATTGAAATTCTTATTTTGAACGACGAAATAAAAAGAAACTGTAAACCGATGAAGGGTACTACATTTGTCAAAGGTAAAGAGATAAAGGAGAAAGTAGCGCAGAGGGGATTGACCGGTCTGTATGACCCGGCCAACGAACACGATGCGTGCGGAGTAGGTATGATTGTCAACATCCACGGCAACAAGTCGCACGAGTTGGTCGATTCGGCCCTGAAGGTGCTCGAGAACATGAAGCACCGGGGAGCCGAGGGCGCCGACAACAAGACCGGCGACGGTGCCGGTATCCTGTTGCAGATTCCGCACGAGTTCATTTTGCTGCAAGGTATCCCGGTCCCCGAGAAGGGCAAATATGGCACGGGGCTGGTGTTTCTGCCCAAGAGCCTGAAGGATCAGACCGAGATACTCGACATCATGGCCGAGGAGATCGAGCGCGAGAAGCTCTCGCTCATGCACGTGCGTTCGGTGCCGGTCAATTCGTCGATTCTGGGAAAGAGCGCCGCCGAGACCGAGCCCGACATCAAGCAGATTTTTATCACCGGCGAGGCCGACGACCTGGAGCGCAAGCTCTACCTCATTCGTAAAAAGATAGAGCGTCGGGTTTCGCACAAGGATTTTTACATCGTCTCGCTTTCGAGCAAGACCATCATCTATAAAGGCATGCTGTCGTCGGTGCAGGTGCGCGAATACTTCTGCGACCTCACGCAGCCCTATTTCACCAGCGGTCTGGCCATTGTCCACTCCCGTTTCAGCACCAACACCTTCCCCACTTGGGGGTTGGCCCAGCCCTTCCGGCTGTTGGCGCACAACGGCGAAATCAATACCATCCGTGGCAACCGGGGTTGGATGGAGGCCCGCGAGAGTGTGCTCTCCACACCGTTGTTGGGACCGGTAAAGGACATCCGTCCCATTCTGCAACCCGACATGAGCGACAGTGCGTCGCTCGACAACGTGCTCGAGTTTTTCGTGCAGTCGGGGTTGAGCCTACCGCACGCCATGGCCATGCTCGTGCCCGAGTCGTTCAACGACAAGAACCCCATCAGCGAAGACCTGAAGGCCTTCTACGAATACCATTCGATTTTGATGGAGCCGTGGGACGGCCCGGCCGCCCTGCTCTTCAGCGACGGCCGCTATGCCGGCGGAATGCTCGACCGTAACGGTCTGCGCCCGGCCCGCTACCTGATTACCCGTAACGACATGATGGTGGTGGCCAGCGAGGCGGGAGTCATCAGTTTTGCCCCCGAGACCATCCGCGAGAAGGGTCGCCTGCAACCGGGTAAGATTCTGCTGGTCGATACGCAGGAGGGTCGCATCTATTACGACGAGGAGCTGAAGCAGCAACTCGCCTCGGCCCGGCCTTACCGTCAGTGGCTGGCCGAGAACCGCATCGAGCTCGATACCCTCAAGAGCGGCCGCAAGGTGGTGAATACCGTCGACGATTACGAACGCAAGTTGCGCGCCTTCGGCTTCACCCGCGAGGATGTGGAGCGCACCATCACGCCCATGTGTACCACCGGGTCGGAGCCTACCGCCTCGATGGGTAACGATACGCCGCTGGCCGTTCTCTCCGAACGTCCGCAATCGCTTTTCAACTATTTCAGACAGCAGTTTGCCCAGGTGACCAACCCGCCCATCGACCCCATTCGCGAGGAGCTGGTCATGTCGCTCACCGAGTATATCGGCGCTGTGGGCAACAACATTCTGTTGCCCGACGAGAGCCACTGCAAGATGGTGCGGTTGCCGCATCCCATCCTCAACAACACCCAACTGGATATTCTCTGCAACATCCGCTATAAGGGATTCAAGACGGTGAAACTGCCCATGCTCTTCGAGGCCGGGCGGGGAAAAACCGGACTGGAAGAGGCGCTCGTTGCCCTCTGCCGCAAGGCCGAGGAGTCGGTCGACGAGGGGGTAAACTACATCGTCCTCACCGACCGCGACATCGATGCCGACCACGCCGCCATACCGGCCCTGCTGGCCGTGAGTGCCGTGCACCATCACCTCATTTCGGTGCAGAAGCGCGTGCAGACGGCTCTGGTGGTCGAGAGCGGCGAGATACGCGAGGTGATGCACGCCGCCCTGTTGCTGGGCTACGGTGCCAGCGCCATCAATCCCTACATGGTCTTTGCCGTGCTCGACGATCTGGTAAAGCGTGGCGACGTGCAGATGAACTACGAGACGGCCGAGAAGAACTACATCAAGGCCGTGTGCAAGGGGCTCTACAAAATCATGAGCAAGATGGGTATCAGCACCATACGTTCGTACCGCGGTGCCAAGATTTTCGAGGCCGTGGGGTTGAGCGAAGAGCTGCTGAACCGCTGGTTCGGTACCCGCTGCTCGTCGGTGGGCGGTATCCGTCTCGATGAGATTGCCCGTGACTACGAGGCATTCCACGATGCCGGCTATCGGCTCGACGACGAGGACGAGCCCTTGCCCTACATCGGGCAGTTCTCCTATCGCAAGGATGGCGAGAAACATGCCTGGAATCCCGAGACCATCAGTCTGCTGCAACTGGCTACCCGGTTGGGCAGTTACGATAAATTCAAACAGTTTACCCAGGCGGTAGACCACAAGGGGAGCCCCATCTTCCTGCGCGACTTCTTCCGCTTCAAACGCAACCCGATTTCCATCGACCAGGTAGAGCCGGTCGAGTCGATCGTAAAACATTTCGTGACGGGGGCCATCTCGTTCGGAGCCATCAGCAAGGAGGCCCACGAGGCGCTTGCCTTGGCCATGAACAAACTGGGAACCCGCAGCAACACGGGCGAGGGTGGCGAAGATTCGGTCCGCTTCCACGAGACCTACGACGGCATTTCGCTCTGCAGCAAGACCAAGCAGGTGGCTTCGGGTCGTTTCGGGGTCACTACCGAATATCTGGTCAATGCCGAAGAGATACAGATCAAGGTGGCACAGGGCGCCAAGCCGGGCGAGGGTGGACAGTTGCCGGGCTTCAAGGTCGACGAAGTGATTGCCCGCACCCGCCATTCGATACCGGGCATTTCGCTCATTTCGCCGCCGCCCCATCACGATATTTACTCCATCGAAGATTTGGCCCAACTCATCTTCGACCTGAAGAATGTTAATCCCCGGGCCCAAATCAGCGTCAAGCTGGTGGCCGAGAGCGGGGTGGGCACCATCGCTGCCGGTGTGGCCAAGGCCAAGGCCGACCTGATTGTCATCTCGGGAGCCGAGGGAGGCACGGGTGCTTCGCCCGCCTCGTCGATGCGCTACGCCGGTATCCCGCCCGAAATCGGGTTGAGCGACACGCAGCAGACGCTGGTGCTGAACGGCCTTCGCGGCAAGGTGCGCCTGCAGACCGACGGGCAGCTCAAAACCGGGCGCGACATCATCAGCATGGCGTTGCTCGGGGCCGAAGAGTTTGCCTTTGGTACCGCCGCCCTCATTGTGCTGGGTTGCGTGATGATGCGCAAGTGCCATGCCAATACCTGTCCGGTGGGCGTGGCCACGCAAGACCCCAAGTTGCGCGAGCGTTTCAGAGGTCACTACCAGTACGTGGTCAACTACTTCCAGTTCCTGGCCCAAGAGGTGCGCGAGTATCTGGCCGAGATGGGCTTCACCCGGTTGAACGACATCGTGGGGCGCACCGACCTGATTGAGATAGCTCCCGCCGAACCGGGTACCAAAGCCTCGCTGCTCGACTTCAGCCGCATGTTGCACCGGGTCGACAACGGTACGGCCCTGCATCGGGTCATGCCCCAACAGCACGACATCGACGGGGTGCTCGACGTAACCATGATTGCAGCCGCTCGCGAAGCCATCGAGAACCGACGCGAGGTTTCGCTCGAATATACCATCGGCAATACCGACCGTTCGGTAGGTGCCATGCTCTCGGGGGCCATTGCCTCGCGGTATGGCGAGGCCGGTTTGCCCGACGATACGATTCAGGTCAAGTTCAGAGGTTCGGCCGGACAGAGTTTCGGAGCCTTCCTCACCCGGGGTATCAACTTCCGGCTCGAGGGCGAGGCCAACGACTATCTGGGCAAGGGGTTGAGCGGCGGCCGCATTGCGGTACACCCGCCGGTGCGCAGCACCTTTGCTGCCGAAGACAATACGATAGCCGGCAACACGCTGCTCTATGGAGCCACCTCGGGCGAGGTCTACATCAACGGCCGGGCCGGTGAGCGTTTTGCCGTGCGCAACTCGGGTGCCATTGCCGTAGTCGAAGGGGTGGGCGACCACTGCTGCGAGTACATGACCGGCGGTCGGGTAGTCGTTCTGGGCGAGACGGGCCGCAACTTCGCTGCCGGTATGAGCGGCGGCGTGGCCTACGTGTGGGACAAGAACCGCAAGTTCGACTACTTCTGCAACATGGATATGGTCGAGCTCTCGCTGCTGGAAGACGCGGCTGCCCGCAAGGAGCTGCACGAACTCATCCGCCAGCACTACTTCTACACCAGCTCGTCGCTGGCCCGCACGATGCTCGACAACTGGAACCGCTATGTCGACGAGTTTATCCAGGTAACCCCCATCGAGTTCAAGAAGGTTCTGGCCGAAGAGCAGATGCGCAAGCTCCAGGAGAAGATTGCCGAAGTACAGAGAGATTATTAACCCTATCGAAAAAAACGAACGATTAGATATAGCAAGATATAAAGCATTATGGGAAACCCGAAAGCATTCTTAACCATACCCCGGCAGGAGGCCGGATATCGCCCCGTACACGACCGTATTTCGGACTACGGCGAGGTGGAGCAGACCCTCAACACCAGCGAACGCAAGCTGCAGGCTTCGCGTTGCATGGATTGCGGGGTGCCTTTCTGCCACTGGGCCTGCCCGCTGGGCAACCGCCCGCCCGAATTTCAAGATGCCCTCTATCGGGGCCGATGGGACGAGGCCTACAGGCTGCTCACCCAGACCAACGATTTCCCCGAGTTTACGGGGCGCATCTGTCCGGCGCTGTGCGAGAAGAGCTGTGTGCTCAACCTGAGCATGGAGGCGCCGGTGACCATTCGCGAAAACGAGGCCGCCATCATCGAGGCCGCCTTCCGCGAGGGGCTCGTCAAGCCTCACCACTACAAGCGTAACGGCAGGCGTGTGGCTGTCATCGGGTCGGGCCCGGCCGGGCTCTCGGTGGCCAATCGGCTCAACCGGCTGGGCTACGACGTGACCGTATTCGAGAAGCTGGAGTATGTGGGCGGTCTGTTGCGTTTCGGTATTCCCAACTTCAAACTGCACAAGCCCATCATCGACCGTCGGGTGCGGGTGATGGAGGCCGAGGGCATCACCTTCGAGGTGAACCATGCCGTCGAGCTCGACCATCTGCCCGAGGGTTTCGATGCCTACTGTCTCTGCACGGGTACGCCCCAGGCCCGCGACCTCAATATTCCGGGGCGCGACTTGGCCGGTATCCATTTTGCCATGGAGATGCTGGCCCAGCAAAACCGGGTGTTGGCCGGGCAGACCTTCAGCGACGAAGAGCGCATCACGGCACGCGGCAAGGATGTGCTGGTAATCGGTGGCGGCGATACGGGCAGCGACTGCATAGGCACGAGCAACCGGCAGGGTGCGGCCAGCGTGACCCAGATAGAAATCATGCCGAAGCCGCCCGTAGGATACAACCCCGCGACACCCTGGCCCCAGTGGCCTGTTGTGCTGAAGACCAGCAGCAGCCACGAGGAGGGATGCGTACGTCGCTGGAGCCTCTCGTCCACCCGCTTTATCGGTGAGAACGGGCGGGTGTGCGGCGTCGAGGTCGAGGAGGTCGACTGGTTGCCGGCTCCCGACGGCGGTCGCCCGCAGATGCGGCCTACGGGACGGAAAGAGATTTTGAAGGCCGACCTGGTGTTGCTGGCGATGGGATTCCTCAAGCCTCAGTTGCCCGACCTGCCGGAGAATGTATTCGTGGCCGGCGATGCCGCCTCGGGTGCCAGTCTGGTGGTCAAATGTATCGCCTCGGGACATCGTGCCGCGCAGGAGATAGACCGGTATTGCACTACCGGCCAACGATAGAAACAGGAGTATAGAACAGCATAAAACAACCCTTGTCATGTGTGGAATAGCAGCCATATTCAATATTAAGAGCCAATCGCCCGAGTGGCGTAAGAAAGCCTTGGCCATGGCCAAGAAGATTCGTCACCGGGGCCCCGACTGGAGCGGCATCTATTGCGGAAGCTCGGCCATCCTGGCCCACGAGCGACTCTCGATTGTCGACCCTCAGAGCGGAGGCCAGCCCCTCTACTCGCCCGACCGCAAGCAGGTGCTTGCCGTCAATGGCGAGATTTACAACCACCGCGAAATCCGGCAACGGTATGCGGGTCAATACGAGTTTCAGACGGGTAGCGACTGCGAGGTGATACTGGCACTCTACCGCGACAAGGGTATCGACTTTCTGGAGGAGTTGAACGGCATTTTTGCCTTTGCCCTCTACGACGAAGAGCGCGACGAGTTTCTCATCGCCCGCGACCCCATAGGTGTCATTCCGTTGTATATCGGATACGACAGCGACGGCACCCTCTATTGTGCCAGCGAACTGAAGGCGCTCGAGGGTTTCTGCGAGCGCTACGAACCCTTCCTGCCCGGCCACTACTATTCGAGCCGCGAGGGGAAGATGGTCCGTTGGTACAAACGCGAATGGACCCGCTACGATGCCGTCAAGGATAATCCCGCCTCGATATTCGAGTTGCGCGAAGCGCTCGAGGAGGCCGTGCGTCGGCAACTGATGAGCGACGTGCCCTACGGGGTGTTGCTCTCGGGCGGGCTCGACAGTTCGGTAATCTCGGCCATAGCCAAGCGATTCGCTGCCCGACGGGTCGAAACCGACGGACAGAAGGAGGCCTGGTGGCCCCAGCTCCACTCCTTTGCCATCGGGTTGCGCGGAGCTCCCGACCTGGCCAAGGCTCGCGAGGTGGCCGACTATATAGGCACCGTACATCACGAGATAAACTACACCATACAGGAGGGGCTCGACGCCGTGCGCGACGTCATCTATTACATCGAGACCTACGACGTCACTACCGTGCGCGCCTCTACGCCCATGTATCTGCTGGCTCGGGTCATCAAGAGCATGGGTATCAAGATGGTGCTGAGCGGCGAGGGGGCCGACGAGGTATTCGGCGGTTACCTCTACTTCCACAAGGCACCCGATGCGCGGGCATTCCACGAGGAGACGGTGCGCAAACTGTCGAAGCTCTACCTCTATGACTGCCTGCGGGCCAACAAGGCCCTCTCGGCCTGGGGGGTGGAGGGACGTGTACCGTTCCTCGACAAGGAGTTCCTCGACGTGGCCATGCGGCTCAATCCGCAGGCCAAGATGTGCCCCGGCAAGACCATCGAGAAGCGCATCGTGCGCGAAGCCTTTGCCGACATGCTGCCCGACACGGTGGCCTGGCGACAGAAGGAGCAGTTCAGCGACGGGGTGGGGTACAGTTGGATCGATACCCTGAAGGCCGTCACCGCACAGGCCGTGAGCGACGAGCAGATGCAGCACGCCGCCGAGCGTTTCCCCATCAATCCGCCGCAAAACAAGGAGGAGTATTACTACCGCTCGATTTTCGAGGAGTATTTCCCCAGCGAAAGTGCAGCCCGCAGTGTGCCCAGTGTACCCAGCGTAGCCTGCTCTACGGCCGAAGCCCTGGCCTGGGATGCCTCGTTTGCCCACATGAACGAGCCGAGCGGCCGGGCCGTGACCGGTGTGCACGAAGAGGCCTACGGGAAAAAGTAAAAACCGGAGAATCGTAAAACGAAAGCTATATAAATAACCAACCATAAAATTTAAGACAGTATGTCAACGTTGAGATTTAGAGTAGTAGAGAAAGCCTTTCAGGCAAAACCGGTAGAGGTATCGGTACCCAACGAACGCCCGAGCGACTATTTCGCCAAGTATGTGTTCAATCGGGAGAAGATGTTCAAGTATCTGCCTACATCGACCTACAACCGCTTGGTCGATGTGATAGACCACGGTGCCACCCTCGACCGCGATATGGCCGACGAGGTAGCACGCGGAATGAAAAAGTGGGCGATGGAACTGGGTGCAACCCACTATACCCACTGGTTCCAGCCTTTGACCGAAGGCACGGCAGAGAAACACGATGCCTTTGTCGAACATGACGGCAAAGGGGGTATGATGGAAGAATTTTCGGGCAAGTTGCTCGTGCAGCAGGAGCCCGATGCCTCGTCGTTCCCCAACGGTGGTATCCGCAACACGTTCGAAGCCCGCGGTTACAGTGCCTGGGATCCCTCGTCGCCCGTCTTTGTGGTAGACGATACCCTCTGTATCCCCACCGTATTTATCGCCTATACGGGCGAATCGCTCGATTACAAGGCCCCGTTGCTCAAAGCGTTGCGCGCTGTCGACAAGGCTGCGGTCGACGTATGTCACTATTTCAATCCCGACGTGAAGAAGGTGATGGCCTACCTGGGTTGGGAACAGGAGTATTTCCTGGTCGACGAGGGTCTGTATGCTGCCCGTCCCGACTTGCTCTTGACCGGTCGCACGCTGATGGGACACGAGGCTTCGAAAAACCAGCAGCTCGAGGATCACTACTTCGGTGCTATTCCTACGCGGGTAGCCGCCTTTATGAAAGATCTCGAGATACAGGCTCTGGAGCTGGGTATCCCGGTTAAGACCCGTCACAACGAGGTAGCCCCCAACCAGTTCGAGCTGGCTCCTATCTTCGAGGAGTGCAATCTGGCTGTCGACCACAACATGCTGGTGATGTCGCTCATGCGTAAGGTAGCCCGCACGCACGGCTTCAGAGTGCTGCTGCACGAGAAACCTTTCAAGGGTGTCAACGGTTCGGGCAAGCACAACAACTGGTCGCTGGGTACCGATACGGGCATCTTGCTGATGTCGCCGGGCAAAACGCCGGAAGAGAACCTGCGCTTCATCACCTTCGTGGTGAACACGCTGATGGCGGTTTATCGTCACAACGGTTTGCTGAAGGCCTCGATCATGAGTGCCACCAACGCCCATCGTCTGGGTGCGAACGAGGCACCGCCCGCCATTATCTCGTCGTTCCTGGGTACGCAGTTGAGTCGGGTACTCGACCACATGGAAGAGAGTTCCGCCGACGATTTGGTAGTGCTCTCGGGCAAACATGGTATGAAACTCGATATTCCGCAAATCCCCGAATTGCTTATCGATAACACCGACCGTAACCGTACGTCGCCCTTTGCCTTCACCGGCAACCGCTTCGAATTCCGTGCCGTAGGTTCCGAGGCCAACTGTGCCAGCGCTATGATAGCGTTGAACTCCGCCGTGGCCGAGCAGCTCGTCATCTTCAAAAACGAGGTAGACGAACTGATTGGAAAAGGCGAGGAGAAGATTCCGGCTATCATTCAAGTGTTGCGTAAGTATATCAAACTGAGCAAACCTATCCGCTTCGACGGCAACGGTTACAGCGATGAGTGGAAGGCCGAGGCCGAACGTCGTGGGCTCGATTGTGAGACGAGTGTTCCCCTAATCTTCGACAACTACCTCTCGATGTCGAGCATCAAGATGTTTGAGTCGACCGGAGTAATGACCCGCAAGGAGCTCGAGGCTCGTAACGAAGTGAAGTGGGAGACCTACACGAAGAAGATTCAGATCGAGGCTCGTGTATTGGGCGACCTGGTGATGAACCACATTGTACCGGTTGCTACCGAGTATCAGACCAAGTTGATTGACAACGTGTATAAGATGCGCGGACTCTTCTCGGAAGAGGAGACTCGAGAACTCTCGGCCGAGAATCTGGCTATTATCCGCAAGATTGCCGAGCATACCAGCTACATCAAGGAGCATGTCGACTCGATGATCGATGCCCGCAAGGTGGCCAACAAGATTGCCGATGAGCGTGAGAAGGCCATAGCCTACCACGACACGATTGCCCCGATGTTGGAACAGATACGTTATCATATCGACAAACTGGAATTGATTGTCGATGACCAGATGTGGACGTTACCTAAATACCGCGAACTGCTTTTTATCAGATAAATAAGTTAAGTTTGGTTAGATGGACGAAGGCCGGAGCCTCCCTTTCTGCGGGGAGGACCGGCCTTTTTCAGTATCGGGAGAGGGGAGAACGGTAATGCCGGACACGGAAAGCTCTCGTTTTCTTTTTGCCTCTCTGCTTTATGTATATAAGATAGGAGGCGGTTTGGAATAATCAAACTCGAAATTTCATTTTGGTTTGCTTCTCCTCTCACCTTTTGCTATCTTTTTTACATAAGATAGGATGCGGCTCGGCATAGTCAAATGTTGAAAACTTCGTTTTCCATTTGTCTCTGCTCTCGCCTTTCGCTATCTTTACATAAGATAAGATGCGGCTTGGCATAGTCAAATGTTGAAAACTTCGTTTTCCATTTGCCTCTGCTCTCGCCTTTCGCTATCTTTGTTCCCATATAAAACATAAAAAAAGAATAGGTATGATAATACATGTGATACTCCTGCTTGTGGGGTTGGTTTTGATTCTGTCGGGGGCCAATTTTTTGACGGACGAGGCTGCCGCTTTGGCCAAGCGTTTCAACATATCGTCGCTGGTGATAGGTCTCACGATTGTAGCCTTCGGGACATCGGCTCCCGAGTTGACGGTGAGCGTGGTTTCGGCCATCAACGGCAGTGCCGAACTGGCAATTGGTAATGTGGTGGGAAGCAACATTTTCAATATCCTGATGATTGTGGGGGTGACGGCCGTAGTGGCACCGATTCGCATTACCCGGGGTACGCTGACGAAAGAGATACCGCTGGCGATACTTTCGTCGGTAGTCGTGCTCATTTGTGCCAATGACCTGTTTTTGGGTACCGGCACCGAGAATGTCATCAACCGGGCCGACGGGTTACTTATGCTCTGCTTCTTCTTGATTTTCCTGGGCTATACGTTTGCTATTGCCCATAACCATAGCGACGAGGAGTCGGCCGAAATCAAATCGTTGCCCGTGTGGCGTTGTGTGGTTTACATCATAGGCGGACTTGCGGCTCTGATATTCGGCGGCCGGCTGTTTGTCGACGGGTCGAGCGAGATAGCCCGTTCGCTGGGAGTAGGCGAGTCGATTATCGGTCTGACGCTGGTGGCCATGGGAACCTCGCTGCCCGAGTTGGCAACCTCGGTGGTCGCGGCTTTGAAGAAAAATCCCGAGATTGCCATCGGTAATGTGATAGGTTCCAACCTGTTCAATGTCTTTTTTGTGTTGGGAGCCAGTGCTGCTATCTCGCCGCTGCCTCTGGGTGGCATCACCAACTTCGACCTGCTCTATCTGTTGGGAGCTTCGGTATTGATGTTCTTCGTAGGAAAGTACCACAAGGAGCGCATGATTACTCGTGCCGAGGGTATTGTAATGATTCTTGCCTATGTGATCTATACCGGTTATTTGATTTATCAGCTGTAAGAGTTGCTCAACCTCTCTTGGAAATGGGAGAGGAGTGAACTCCATCGAAAATAAGACACACGGCCTCCGCGAGAATTTCAACTCGTGGGGGCCGTGCGCTTTCAAAGGGGATTATTCAATCTCGTCGATCGTGGGGCAATGGGTAAAGTGGAACTCCGACTGGGCTTTCTCTTTCGAAAAGCAGAAGTAGGTCAGTTCGCCCTGTGTACAAACCTGGCCGTTGCAACTGATTTGGGCGGCTATAAAGGCAAAGTTGTGTTTGATTTCGGTGAGATGCGCCCGTATCTCCAGAGTAATATCGCTCCCCGTGGGGATAGACTTTTTGAATTTGACATCCAGGTGGGTAGTCATGCCTGAGGTTTGGAGTTTTCGAGCTACGAGCCAGCCGGCAATCTCGTCGATGAGTAGCGATTGAATGCCACCGTGCAGCGTGTGCAGCCAACCTTGGTAGTTGTCGGTCGGAGTCCAGAACGAAACGATGTCGTCGCCATCCTCGTAAAACTCCATTCTCAATCCGTAGGGATTGTGAGGGGCACAGCCGAAGCAGTTGTATCCCTCGTTTTCGAGTCGAATCCAGGGGTTTATAATCTTTTTCATCGTAGTGAATGTGTTTATTCGGTAAAACTTGAGATCAAAGATAATAGTTTGTCGGGCTACTGTAGCCTTCACAGAGAAAGAATTGGGACAAGAGAGGAAAAGAGAGATGTTTCGGGAAGAAAACATATAAATAATATTAACAAAATTAAACTAAATAAATTGCATATGGAGCCTGCCGATTTTGTGAATTAGGTGTATGTTGGTGCTTTGCAAGAAATGGGGGAATTATATAATCTACTATAAATAAGATATTTATGAGAAAAGTGTAAAATAATAATATTTTTATAAGTTTTTTTATGGCTGTTTTTAGAATTGTCCTTACCTTTGCAGAGGTTGAAAATAGGGGATAAATGAGATAATTAGTCTTAATTATTTTCATGGTTTGCATCCCTGTTTTGGAGAATAAAGTTCTTATACATCGGTAGCTTTGATAGATTTGAAAATCGTCGATTGGACAGATGAAAGAACATGCTACAAAACCCAAATTATTTCCTCTCTTCTGCGATAGGGAAAGGAGAATTTGGCTGGTGTTGGATTTGTTAGAAGACCGGGAAATTCTCTTCTCGGTGTCCCCAGAGAATGTAAAAGTGTTTAAATAGGTCGTTAAGCCTAACCGTTTGGTTTATAGCGGTATAATGGTTGTTTGAAATGCTTTTTATCAGTTAGAGCTGATTCTTTCCTTCTACGATAAGGGGATAATAATAAGTCTATGTCTCATAGAATATTTCTGCATAGAATTGGGTCAATGTGTTGAAAATATATTGTAAAATGAGGAATTAAATCTAATATTTTTATGGGTTATATTTCGATTTTGTTGTTGTCTTTTTTTATCAGTTTGGGATTTTCCATATTTATTATTCCAAGAATTTTATTGATTTCGTTTAAAAAGCATCTGTTCGATATACCGGATGAGCGAAAAGTGCACCAAGGCGTGATTCCTCGCTTGGGAGGCGTTTCGTTTTTCCCGGCCGTAGTTTTTACATTGGCGCTGATGACTGGCCTGAATCGAATTTACGGTCCGGAAGTATTCCCATCGATAATTAGCGGCAGTGATACCGCCGTACTCTCGTTTGGTTTGAGTAGCTTGTTGCTTCTGTATTTGACCGGTATTACCGACGATCTGATAGGCGTTCGCTATTATCAAAAGTTCATTGTTCAGATATTCTGTGCCATACTGCTGGTTACCTCGGGATTGTGGATAAACAATCTGTATGGTATTTTCGGAATTTATGAGTTGCCAGCTTCGGTGGGTATTCCCTTTACCGTTTTTGCAATTGTATTTATTACCAATGCCATTAACCTGATTGATGGAATCGATGGCTTGGCTTCGGGATTGAGTGGTATAGCTTTTCTCTTCTTTACCGTACTCTTTGCCTATCAGCGAGAGTGGTTGTATGCTTCGCTTGCGATTGTGACACTGGGTACACTTATTCCGTTTTTCTACTACAATGTGTTCGGCAACCCTGCTCGGGGGCGTAAAATATTCATGGGCGATACCGGGTCTTTGACGATTGGCTTTGTGTTGAGTATCCTGGCTATTCGTTTCAGTATGTCCGATGTCACGGTGTTGCATCGTGTTCCTGATGCGATTGTCATTGCCTTTTCGGTATTGATTACTCCCGTATTCGATGTGGTTCGGGTCATTTTGCACCGGGCCCGTTTTCATAAAAATATCTTCAGTCCCGACAAAAATCATATCCATCATAAGTTCTTGGCATTAGGTTTTACACACCGGGCAGCCATGATTACGATTCTGCTCATCTCTGCCGGATTTGCCGCCATGAACTTGTTGTTGCTTACTCATGTAAATATCAACGTCCTGTTGTTCCTGGATATCTTTATTTGGACTGTGATGCAGCTTTATCTGTCCCATCGGATAAAACAGGTAAAGGAAGCTTCCGATTCGAAACACTGATTTGCTAACAGTTATTTTTTATCTGATGAAATATATTTCAAGAGTTTTCATGTGCATGATACTTGTAGGACTGGTATCGTGTGTCCCTTCCAAGAAAATGATTTATCTGCAAGGTGCCGAAGAGATGTCTGGAACGCCTCAAACCATCGCGCAGAATTATGAGTTGAAGATTGTTCCCGACGATCAGTTGCTGATTACGGTCAGTAGCAAAGATGAAGAGTTGTTGGAGCTCTTTGCCAATAGTCAGGTGTTGGGAAGTTCGGGCTCTTCGTCAAATATTCAGGAGGCAATAGGCCTTCGGGTCGACAAGCAAGGGAAAATCGAGGTTCCTATTTTGGGCGAGATGCAGGCTGCCGGATTGACTCGCGGTGAACTGGCCAAGGCTATTGAAGCCAAATTGATTGAAGGTGAGTATCTGAATGATCCGACGGTAACAGTTCAACTTAAAGATTTCAAGGTGACGGTAATGGGTGAGGTAAACAGTCCGGGAGTTCAAGCTATATCAGGCGATCGGGTGACGATTCTCGAAGCTTTGACAATGGCGGGAGACCTTACTCCGTCGGGAAAACGTGATAATATTCTGGTTGTCCGCGAGGAGGGTGACCAGCGAGTAAGCTATGTTGTCGATTTGACTTCGAGCGAAAAGGTACTGACTTCGCCCTGTTACTATTTGAAGCAAAACGATGTTGTGTATGTACAGCCCAACAAGTCGATAGGGGTGAAGGGTAGTGCTACCCTGTCGTTCGTTTCGGCAAGTAGCAGTATTTTGTCGGTTATCGCTTCGGTATTATCTATCGTATCAATGATTATAGTATTAAAAGACAAGTAATTTCTCTATATATGGAGCTCATTCAAGAAACTAAAAACGAGAAGAAGAATGAAGGGGGTATAACCCTGCGTGATATCGTCGAGTTGATATTCGACAACTGGTATTGGATTGTATTGTCGGTTGCCGTGTGTGTCTCGGTTGCTTGGATCTATTTGGCCATGCAGACACCGCTGTACAAGCGGAGTGCCGTAATGCTGGTCAAGGCCGAAAATAAATCGAATAACGATATGTCGGCACTCATGGAATTGAACGGAGGTATATCGGGTAGCGGAGTAGAAAACGAAATCTATATTTTGCAATCGCGTCAACTGATGCGCGAGGTTGTGGAACGTCTGAATCTCGATGTAACTTATCAAGTAAAAGACTTTTTACATGACAAGCAGTTGTATGCCGAGTCGCCTCTTCGGGTCCATTTCCTCGATGCCTATACGTTGCCGGTTTCGATGAAAGTATCGCCGATTGATGAGAATCACTATGCGTTGAAGGAGTTGAGTGTAGGAGGAAAGAAAACCAACGAAGGCAACCAGCAGATTGCTTTTGGCGATACCCTTGTTTCGGATGCGGGCCGCATTGTGGTTGAGTCGGTTCCCGAATTTCTTCCGGCATATTACAATGTTCCGGTTGAGGTTTCCCGTATGGATTTGAATACGGCTGCCAATATTTATCACTCGTTGATTTCGGCCGCCTTGGCCGGTGAGCGTACGACGCTGGTGCAGATTAATTGTATCGATTCCAATATCTCTCGTGCAGAGGCTATTTTGACGGCCTTGATTGATGTGTATCGTGAGACCATCATTGAAGATAAAAACCGCATAGCTACCAGTACGGCCAAGTTCATCAACGAACGGGTTGAGATTATCAGCCGGGAGTTGGGCGATGTCGAGAACGAATTGACCGATTTCAAACAGAAAAATCGTATTGTCAGCATCGATGCTTCTGCCAATCAGTTTATGAGTGAGAACAGCCAGATGCGTACTGAACTGGTACAACTTGAAACCGAGTATGCTATCGCGCAAGCCGTACAGCGGGCATTCACCAATGATAAAGACAATAAACAGCTGATACCGAATGTGTCGGGGGTGGGCGATGCTGGTTTGCAAAGCCAGATAGAAGCCTACAATGAGATGCTGCTGCAACGTGAGCGCCTGGCTGCCAATTCGGGAGAGAACAACCCTTTGGTACGTGATCTTGACAAGAACTTGGCTTCGGTTAGAATCAACTTGGCCTCTTCGTTGAGCAACTACATCTCTACGTTGAAACTGAAGCTGGAGAAGGCCCGCAAGGTCGAGGAACAAACTTTGAATTATATCGAGTCGGTACCCCAACAGGAAAAGCAGGCCTTGGGTATCATGCGTCAACAAAACATAAAAGAGGCTCTCTATACCTTCTTGCTGAACAAACGGGAAGAGAATGCCATGCAGTTGGCTATTACCGAAGCCAATATTCGAGTGATAGAAACTCCGTTTGGTTCGTCGGCACCCGTAGCTCCGGCTCGTAGAATGTTCTTGATGGGTGCATTTATCATAGGTCTCATTATTCCCTTGGCTATCCAGTTGCTGCGCCTGATGTGGAATACGAGCGTAAGAGGTCGTAAGGATGTGGAAGACTATACGTCGATGCCTATCTTGGGCGAGATTCCATCAATGAAAGAGGAGAAGGGAGAGCGAGCTATTGTCGTGGCCGAGAACAAGACCAGCAGTGTAGCTGAGTCGTTCCGTCTGTTGCGTTCCAATATGGATTTTGTGGCGCCCAAAGCCCGTGTGATTATGTTCACTTCGACCATTCCCGGTGAGGGTAAGAGCTTTGTCTCTCGTAACTTTGCGGTAACACTGGCCATGACCAACAAGAAAGTTATCCTGCTCGATATGGACTTGCGTAAACGGACCTTGAGCAAGACGTTGGACTTGACTACGAAAAATGGCGTATCTACTTGGCTGTCGGGCAAAAACAACAACGTAGCCGAGCTGATACAACCCAGTAATATTCACAAACAGTTCGATATGATTTCGGCCGGAATTATGCCGCCCAATCCTTCAGAACTGCTTATGAGCGACCGTTTCCCGGCCTTGATCGAAGAGTTGAAGAAACAATACGACTACATTATCCTCGACTGTGTACCCGCCATGGTCGTTGCCGATGCCGGCATCATAGGTCGTGTAGCCGATCTTACGATATACGTCATCCGCTCCGGAGTCTTGGATCGTCGTTATCTGCCCGAATTGGAAAAACTCTATCAAGACAACAAGTTCAAAAACCTCACCGTCGTCCTCAACGGCATCGAGATGGAGAGCAAGAAATACGGCTATGGCTACGGCTATGGCTACGGTTACGGCTACGGCTACGGAGCCGATCAAGGTCGGAAGAAAAAACGTAACGTCGTCTATAAATGGGCGCATAAGATAGTCCGTATTTTTAGAGGATAATCTTGTTTGTAGTATCACTTTAATCGTAGTTTGTAAGAGAGTAGTAGTCTATGCCTCAACAAGAGTCGCGGGTCAAAAAGTCATTGTTGAATGCGAGGGTCAATCTCATATTCTACTTTTTGACCCTTGTCCTTTCGTTCTTTTCACGGAAAATATTTCTCGATACTCTGGGTGCCGACTTCGTAGGTCTCACAGGAACGTTGCAGAATCTCCTCGGCTTCTTAAATTTGGCCGAATTGGGTATTAGTACAGCTATTGGGTATGTATTGTACAAACCACTATTCGATCACGATGAAGAAAAAATCACCGAAATTATTTCTGTCTTTGGGTATCTCTATCGTTGGATAGGATTTGTCATTTTAGGTGCCGGTCTTGTATTGGCTTGCTTTCTCCCCTTGATATTTCCCAATACCCAATTCGAGATGGGCATTATCTTCTTTGCCTATTTCTCCTTTTTGGCATCATCGCTAATCGGCTATTTTGCCAACTACAAGCAAACCCTTTTAGGAGCCGATCAAAAGAACTACGTGGTCACTGCCTATTTCCAAACGGCAACGATTATCAAGACCCTTATCCAAATGGCAAGTGCCTACTACACGGGTAGCTACTACCTGTGGGTCGTGATAGAGTTGACATTTGGTGTCATCTACTCCTTTATACTCAACTGGAAAATCAATCAAGTTTATCCCTGGTTACACAGCGAAGTCCGCTTGGGCAAGCAACTCTTCAAGAAATACCCCGAGGTGATGAAATATACCAAACAGTTGTTTGTGCAAAAAATTAGTGGCATAGTTCAATGGCAAACTACTCCGTTTTTGATATATACATTTGTAAATCTAAAAGTAGTAGCTTTCTATGGTAATTATACAATTATAACAGATAAGTTGGCTGTTTTTGTGAATACATTTTTGGAAAGTACTGGGGCTGGTATTGGAAATTTAATAGCAGAAGGGAATAAGTCTAAAATAAAATCTGTGTTTTGGGAGTTGCTCAGTGCACGTTATTTTATTGCTGGAACGATCTGTTTCTCAATCTATCATTTAATAGACCCGTTTATTGTTTTATGGTTAGGAAAAGAGTATATATTAGATCATATAATTCTTGTTTTAATAACGATTAGTATATTTATAAGTTATACTCGAGGAGGTGTAATGCAATTCTTATATGGGTATGGTCTATTTCGTGATGTTTGGGCTCCTGTTGCAGAGATTGTGTTAAATCTTGGGACTGCTATTATTTGTGGTAAGTTATATGGATTACCAGGAGTACTAATGGGTGGAATAGTAAGTCAAATACTCATTGTTGGAATTTGGAAGCCTTATTTTTTATATCATTGTGGGTTTAAAGAAAGTGTATTCTATTATTGGGGAACTTGGATAAAATATGTGATGTTGATATTTATTCCATGGATTGCTATTGAGTTATTCTTTTTACCCATACTTGATATAAATCCATCGCACTCTTTTCTCTCTTGGATTTTGTATGCTGGTATAATCGTATTGTTATATTCGATTAGTAGCATGATTTTATTATTTGTATTTACATCGGGAATGAAAAATTTTTTATATAGATTTATAAATAAAAAGAAATGAAAAGATTAAAATCATTTGTTGCTAAAATATTAAGACGATTGTTACCATTTAAGTATTATAAATTGGTTGCAAATGGATTTATTATAGTTCCATCATATTATAAATCAATTATAGAGGATGCCGAAAAGTATATGAATCTATCTTTGCTAGATAGTCCTGAAAAAGATGTGCTTTTGATGCGTAAATATGCACATATATTAGATAAGGGCTTGCATAGAAGAGATGCTGAACCAGGACATAGTAAAAGTGTATATGAGAACTTGAAATTACTGATAGGAAAATTGTCTGAAACAAAATATAGGAAAGATGCCACATATATGTGGGCAGAGTCGAAATTGAAAAAGTATGAAATGCTTCAGCGAGATCCTAAATCTTTTGAACCATTTTGTGGAGAACCTGTAACATCGCAAATTAGTTATGAAAATTTATTTTCATTAATTAAGCAACGGCGGTCTAATCGGGTTTTTAAGGAGCAACAAATTTCAGAAGATGTGATAAGACATTTGAAAGAGGTCGCAAATTGGGCTGCAAGTAGTTGTAATAAACAGCCGATACAACTATTTGTTACGAATAATCCTGACTTATCAAAAAAGTGTTTGGCATGTTGTAAAGGCGGAACAGGTTTTAGCGATTATATACCTTCTTTTTGGGTGTTTACTGCTGATTGTCGTGGTTATGTTTGGCCTACAGAGATGTATCTACCTGTATTAGATACTGGTTTAGGAATTCAGAATGTCTTTTTAACAGCTTATACCATGAATATTAGTGGCACGATATTAACATGGGCTCAAAAGAGTGAACAAGAAGAACAACTCTTAAGGGAGTTTCTTAATATTCCGAAAGAATATATTATTGTATGTTGTGCTGTAATGGGTTATGCTGAGTATTCGTATTGTACGCCTCAAAGAAAAAATGTCGGATAAGATAATATAATTTTTTAATATAACAAAACTATTATGGAAGTGTTAATTATTAACCAATATGCCGGTAATAAGGGAGATAGAGCCGTAGCATATTGTGAAATACGAGAACTGTTAAAATGTAAAAGTATAAGCAAAATATATTTGAGTACAAGTAGTCCTCAATGGTGGTCTGAAAAGGATTCTATTACAAAATCGCCAAAAGTTAGTATAATCCCATGGGGATGGGATGTTTCAAACTTTTCTCCTAGAAATCGGATTGCTTGGGAACATCGACGTTTTATGAGATATATAGCTCTACCTCTGGTTGTCTTTTTTTATAATATAAATAAAAAAATACCATATTGGATATCGAAATTATATACATCTGGTAAGTTCATAGAAGCAGTAAGAAAATCTGATGTAATAATATCAACAGGTGGTCACCATTTAACAACTCGTTTTTGTACTGATTTAAGAGGTGAATTATTTTTTGATTTACTTACAGCATCAATGTATAAACCTATTATTTTATGGTCGCAGACATATGGCCCATTTAATTTCCATAATAGAAAATTTCGATATGCATGTAAAAAATTGTTAGAATCGTCAGAAATATATGTAAGGGATATTCAGTCTGAGGAGGCTGTGCGTTCATTAGGGGTTACGTCTCCGATAAATAAAACTTATGAAACGGTTATTGGGTTAGAGGATGAAATAGAGAAATATGTATTACCTTCAGAGCGTGAGAAAAAAATTGGTATTACAATTTATAATGCAGAGTATCGGACAGATGGTGAATATAGAAAATATATTAATTTGATGGCTCAGGTAACAGATTATCTTTGTTCATTAGGATATAGGGTGAAATTTTTCCCTCATGAAATGAAGGGTGCTGTTATAAATGATAGAAAATGTATTGCTGATATTTTGTTATTGTGTACGAATAAGGATTCTATAATCTATAATGATGAAGATTCTACGACAAAAGAACATTTGCTGGAATTGTCAGAATGTTGTATGTTTATAGGGCATAAAACTCATTCTGTTATATTTGCTCTTACTGTTGGTACTCCATTGTTAGCGATTTCTTACCATCCTAAGACACGAGATTTTTTAAAATTATATGATTTGGAGGATGATGTAATCGACGAAGAGAATTTGACATTTGATAATATGAAAATCAAGATAGATTATATTATAGCAAATTTGGATGTAATAGGAATGAAACAGCGTGAAAAAAGTTGTCAATTTGGAAAGATAGTGAGAGATACATTTATATCAGCAGTATTGAAACATGAAAAATAAAAATGTAATTGTTCTACTTCGGGTTCCGTTTTTAGATAAAATTCCGAGCCTAAAAACTTTAATTATTTATTTATCAAAGCGAGGATATCATATTACAATTGTAACCTCATACGATGAGAAGTATCCTCAATTTGATTTTCAATTAGATAATATTAGTATTTGCTTGGTTAAGCAACGAAGTAAAACTTTTGAAGTTCCGACGTCAATAAAATTACTGATAAAGTGTATTTCTGTTTGGAGTAAGAGGCGTCCCAAGTTTTTTATAGGGGGGGATGCTTCTGCAAACATATTATTATTACGATTGATTAAAATATTACCTATCAAATATATAAATTTTTTATTGGAGTATCCAGATATAAGTAGTTCAAAAGAAACTAGAAGTTTAGAAGAAGCTTCATATATAATAACTCATGATCAATGGCATAGTAGGTTTTTGCAAGAACATTATAAGATAGGAATAGGGAAGTTCCTTTTTTTACCAAATGCATCGTATACCCCCATGTGCTATGAGAAAGAGAATTATCTATATAGAGAATTAAATATCCCTATGGATAAAAAAATAATTCTTCATTCAGGAGGCCTTGGAAAATGGTTCTTGTGTAAAGAATTAGCTTGCTCTACAGGATCTTGGCCAGATAACTTTGTGCTAGTTTTTCATACAAGTCATATTGTAGATTCATCTCCCTATTATAAAGAGATGATTGATAATATTTCTGAAAAAGTACATTTTTCTGTTCGACCCGTATCTAATGAGGTTTTAGATAAACTTGTTGCTTCTGCATATATTGGGATTGCCTTATATTCAGTTTCTGAATTGGGATATAGGGCTTTGTATATGGGATTAGCTGCTGGGAAAATAGGAAATTATCTCAAATGTGGTATTCCAGTAATTGCATCAGATCTTCCTTCTTTGAGTTATATAGAGGATTATAAATGTGGAGTTCTTGTGACTGATGTGAATCAAGTAGGTGAAGCAATCCTATCAATTCAAGAGGATTATGAATTATATTCAAAGAATGCTCGTAAATGTTATCAAGAGTTGTGGAATCCAGATCGGTATTTAGCAGAAATAGAAAAAAAGATATTTAGAAGTTGATTTTAGAATTTATATTATGAAGAATTTTATTCGTCGAATAAGAGTCTTACTTTTTCGTGTATTATTTCAAAATTCTTCAGAATTGGTAATGCCGGGTAAAGTATTGATTGTAGCACCGCACCCCGATGATGAGGTGTTGGGATGCTCGGGGTTAATACAACGATTGTTGAATGAAGGTAAGCAAGTAGATGTCGCTATCTTATCGGGAGGAGGCAAGAGTCATGCCGGTTGTTGTAAAATTGATGAATCTACCTTGATAGAATCTCGACGTAATCTCTCTCGAAAAGCCGCTGAGATATTAGGTCTATCGTTGGAGCATCTTCATTTCCTAGACTATCCAGATGGTTGTATCGCTTTTGATTGCTCAGAAACAGATCTCCTGAAAAAGTTGATTAAGACGTTGCAGCCAAAGGTGATTTTTGTGCCTCATAAAGGTGAGGGGTGGAGCGATCATTTGGAAGCAGGACGAATTGTTCAAAAATTAGTAGGTGAGATGGCGGATGTTCTTCTCTATGAATATTGCGTTTGGTTTTGGTACTACAATGTTTGGAATATCGATAGAAAAAAGGCTTTTGTCTTAACGATGACTGAAGAGGAGCTCTCTCGTAAGAATGAAGCAATCGATGCCTACATAAAGCCGAAAGCTCCTTGTGGCAATCCTTGGTCGGGCGTTTTACCTCCTGTTTTTGTTTGGGCAAATCGATGGAGAAAAGAACTTTATTTTAGGAGCGAAAAATAATTGATTAAAAATTAGTTTTTGAAATAGAGTATGTTATATTTATTAATGAGATGATAATACCGAATTAATATAGAATATGTGGAAGTTTGAGCTTTGTAATGATTGGAGTATTATATGGAGTGATTCTTATAAAAATCGATGGACTCGATTACTAGAGATATCGCCTACAGCCCATGTTTTTTTTCATCCTATGTTGGTAAAATCGTGGATTGATACTTATTTGCCAATACGAAGGCTATCGCCTATATTTATATGGGGAAATGATACTTCTTCTGGGAATGAGGTTTTTATTCCTTTTGTACTATGGAAAAGGAATTGGAGAAATATGTTTCTGAGGGAAATAATACCGGTTGGATATTCGGATTATGATTATCATAATCCGATATTTCGACATATACCTTGTGATATTTCTCTTTTTTGGAATTCTCTATTTAATTTATTGAAGACATTTTCTGTAGATTGTATAATTGTAGACGGCATTACAAATAGGTATATAGAATCGGGGCGGAATTGGGCTCAACAGGAGCCTTGTCCGTATTTGGAATTGTCAGAACTGAAAAGTGAAGATGATTTAATGTCTTTTTTTAAAACAAGTTTACGGGGAGATATTCGTAGGCAGATTAGGCGTATGGGTGAACTTGGTAATTTGAATATTCACGAATATTCTTCTTTTGAGGAAGTAAAAGATACGTTCTCAATTTTTATGAAAGAACATTCAATGCGGTGGCCTAAAGCGTATAAAGCTCCAAATTTTCATAAAAATATGCTTGAAGAAGGTATGCCTATTACTCATTTTTCTTCGCTTAATATAGGAGAAAGACCTATAGCTTGGCATTTAGGATTTGAGTATAAAGGAGTATATTATTATTATATGCCAATTGGGGATCATGAATATGCTAAATTTTCACCAACAAAGGTACATTTGTTCTATTTGATAAAAAGAGCTATAGACCGGAAATTGATTAAGTTTGATCACTTGCGAGGAGAGGAAACCTATAAGTCTGGTTTTTCTAATAGGGTTGATTTTGTTAATAGTATAAATATCCAGAATGAGTCGTTAATCAGCCGATTTAAATTATCGAGCAATAAATTGATAAGAAGTATTATATCATGACAATCCTTGTTTGCATACCTTGTTTATTGACTGGTGGAACAGAGATACAGACGTTGAATCTTGTTCAGGCTTTTGTAGCTGGGGGGCATCGGGTGGTGACTGTTTGCTATTTTGAGTATAGCGATGATATGGTCACTCGGTTTCGTCGGTCGGGTAGTGAGGTGGTCTGCCTTAGTTCGACGGGGACTCGGATTAGTGGTTGGCGAGGAATCTTGTTCCTTTATAAGGGTCTGTGGAAAGTATTGAAACAATATAAGCCCGATGTGGCTCATGTGCAATATATGGCGCCTGGGGCTATTCCTATTTTGCTTTTGCGATTATTGGGGCTTCGGCAAATTATAGCTACGGCCCACACGGCAGCTGATATATATCCCAATCTGTGGTTGGTCTATTTCATTCAGCGACATTGCGTGAGGGCATTTACTTGTATTACCGAGTTGGCCGAGCAATCGTTCTTTGGTTCTTCGCAGCTATATAGTGAGGATACTCCATTGAAACGGCGTAATCACTTTACGATTTACAACGCTCTTCCTGCCGAATTTTCGATTCGGCGGGAGCCTCGTCGTTTCAGCCGGCCTGTGACTTTAGGGGTTGTCAGTCGATTGGAAGAGATTAAGGGCATGGATTTGGTGGTTCCTGCTTTTGCGCGGGTAAGAGCAAAATATCCCGATACTCGCTTGATTGTAGTAGGTGATGGTTCATTACGAGCACGAATGCAGCAGCAGGCTCAAGAATTGGGTTGTGCTGATGGTATTGAATGGGCCGGGCGACAACCTCAGGAACGACTTTCTGATTGGTATGGTCGTATGGATATTGTGCTGATGCCTTCGCGTAGCGAAGGTTTCGGACTTACTGCTATCGAAGCGATGGCTAACGGGTGTGTGGTGGTGGCTTCTCGTATAGGAGGACTGCCCGAGGTTGTACGCGATCGAGAAGTTGGATTACTGCATACTCCTGAATCTATCGACGATATGGCTGATAAAATAGGTTCGTTAGAGGATGATATAACCCTTTTGCAGCACTATTCAGAGGAGGCTATGGCGTATGTGGGGCAATATAGTTTCGAGCGATATTCTCAGTTGTTTAACGATTTGTATAAGCGGTTGATACCGTTGAATAGATAAATATGTATCTACTCAATTATCTATATTTCTTGATAATCACCTTGGTCGGGTTGAAGTTTCTGACGATGAAGCAAGGGGTAATGACCAATCCGTTGAATCGGGAGCAGAAGATGGTGATGGACGGGCCCGAGATGTTTTGGGTGCTGACTTTCTCTACCGGCTTGTTGGCCTTTTCGGCACCTGGCGCTTTGGATTTGATGGCTATTCGCCTAATGGTATTGGAGGTGTTTTGCTTAGTAGGTCTGTTTATTTGTAAACGATCTCCACAATGGAGCCCGGCCATTATATTTTATCTGATTTATATTATCTGGTTAGTGGTAGGATTGAGTTATACCCCGGCACCCGGATATGGATTCCGGGTGATTTTGAAGTATCTCTATCCGCTACTTATTATGTTGTTTGCTTCGACTGCAGTGCGTGATAAGGAGGTATTCCTTAAGGCTGGGATAGGGGCTCGTATAGTGGCTTTAATATCTATCGGTGTATTTTTTATTCCATATGTAGGCCGTCTTTTCCCGGGAGTATTCTGGTATGGTACAGCTAGTGCTATCAATTATATATCCATGTGTGTGTTCTCTTTAGCTCTGTTTTATTATACACGGGAGAAGAGAAAGAATCTTTTGCTTTGTATTCTATTTATGCTCCCTTGTATATTGTGGGTATTCCGTACCAGTATTATGGGAACGACATTGGCCCTGATGACCTTCTTTTTCTTTAAATATAAACTGAAATCTTTGCCGGTAATGTTTTCGGTATTTATTTTGTTTATTGTGGCTGTATTTGCTATTCCTTCCGTTCGTGAAAAAATGTTTTTTGATGATAATGGGAAAAATATAGAACAATTAAATGCTGGCGAAATATCAATGGATGATATCAATAGCAACGGACGTTTTGCCATGTGGGAGTGGTCATTAAATAAGTTCTTTTATGGAGAAGAATTAACGGGAACCGGAACGGGAAATTTGCAAGAAGTATTTTACTCATTGCAACATCCATTCGGATCTATAAGAATTTGCCATAACGATTATGTACAGATTTTGTGTGATAATGGTTTGATTGGAATTGTACTTTTCGGAGGTAGTTTTTTAGCTCTGATTTTTCATTGCTTTATTGTTTTTCAAAACCGACGTTACGATACGGCAATACATCTTTGTGCTATTGTGGCTGGCGCATCGGCGGCTGGTACATTATTGACTATGTATACCGATAATGTGATTAACTATACTATGGCTACATTGTCTTATCCCTGTGGCTTTTATGGAATGATGTTGGGCTTAATTGCCGGATATAAACGAGGTTAGAGGTATGTTGTTTAATACGTTTGAATATCTATTCTTTTTTTGTATTATATTTTTGTTATTCGTAAGCACGAATAACAAAAATACCTTGAAATTAAGGAATTTGTTTCTCTTAACAGCATCATATTATTTTTATGCTCAGTTACATAGCTGGTTTGTTATATTGCTGATATATACAACTGTCGTCAATTACTTTTGCGGGTCGTGGATTGCACGAGATCAGCAACAAGGGAAAAGCGGAAAGAGATTTGTAACTACAGCCATTGTACTGTCTATAGCTCAGTTGGTATTTTTCAAATATGCCTATTTGGCCAATCCGACTATTTTATTACCCGTAGGATTGTCCTTTTTTACGTTTCAAGCATTGTCATACAGTATAGATATATATAGGCAGAAAATAAAACCAGAAAAGAATGTGGTAGATGTAGCTTTATTTATTGCATTTTTCCCAACTTTATTATCCGGACCTATAGAGAGAGCTCGCAATTTAATTCCTCAACTGAAAGAAAAAACTTCTGTTAATTGGGATAATTTTAAGGAAGGTGCAGGCCTTTTTATTTGGGGGTTATTCAAAAAAGTGGTTATAGCAGATCGTTTGGCTGAATATGTCAATGTGGTTTATTTTTCTCCAGAATCTCACTCGGGCAGTACATTGGCTCTTGCTGCCTTGTTTTACAGTTTCCAGATATATTGCGATTTTAGTGGATACGCCGATATGGCTATTGGTTCAGGCCGTGTTATGGGATTTAAGATTATGCAGAATTTCAATTTTCCGTATTGTGTCAATACGTTCAAGGAGTTTTGGCGCCGATGGCATATTTCGTTGACATCCTGGTTCACAGAATATGTATATATATCATTGGGGGGAAATCGTGTTAGTCAGGCCCGATGGATATTGAATATTTCGTTGGTTTTCCTGTTAGTGGAATTTGGCATGGCGCGACTTGGTCTTTTGTTCTATGGGGCGCAATGCACGCAGTTTTTTATTTGGTTGAGCGTTTTTGGGGCCCAAAGAGACCGAATATCCTATATCACTTGTTGGTGTTTGTGATGATTACATTTGCATGGATATTTTTCCGGATAGAAAACAGTGTAGAGGCGTGGCACGTAGTAACGCGTATTTGTAGCGACATCATTTCGCCTGTCTATTGGGGCAGTTCTACATTTAGTACATTACTTACCATGCTTTTATTGGGGATATTCATGTTGCGAGAATATTTAATGTACAGAAATATACTTCCTCAAAAATCTGCTTGGGAATATCTTTTCCTTTTACTCGCAATAGGTTTGTTTGGTGTTTCAAGTGATCAATTTGTCTATTTCCAATTTTAATTATTCATGAAGCGAAGAATATTATCCATATTGCTCTTTGTGCTTGTGTTCATAGGTCTTGACCGAGGAATAGGGTGGCTATTGAATAATGGATTGAATCGTTATTTTGGGCTTAATCAACATTCTGAAGTTTTATTGATAGGCCATTCTCATTTAATGTTAGCCGTCGATAAATCCAATTTTGAGAGAGGCATAGGACTTTCGGTCTCGAAGTATTGCCGGGAGGGTGTAAATGTTGCCGATCGTTACGAAATGGTAAAACAATATTTATCTTCTCCATATAGCGATTCGTTACAGGTTGTGCTTTATGGGGTAGATCAATTTATGTTTACGGGGGCTGGATTAAGTAAAAATTCATACAAATTGTTCTATCCATTTATTGATGAAGAGAATATGAATGAATATATAAAAGAGTCGGCTGATTTTTCAGATTATTGGGTTCATAAACTTATTTGTACTTCTCGATATTCCGATGCTCTTATCAATAGTGCTATACGAGGGTATAGATATGATTGGAGTAATTATAAAGTAGGATATCTTGATGTGGATGCTTTGAAAGAACAAATTGGAAAGGGGCAACAGCGACATATTCACTTTGAGCAAGATTTGATTGATTACTTCGAGAAAACATTGGAACTTTTAATACAAAAAGGAATTAAAGTAATATTAGTTAATACGCCTATTGCTGCTCCTTTGAATGAATATGAACCGGATCAGTATCAGAAAATTATTTCATATTTTCGTAAGAAAGCAGCTTCATCACCAATGATTTATTATTGGGATTTTAATCCTCAATTTTCTACGCAGTATGAATTATTCTTTGACCCTATACATCTTAATTCCGAAGGCCAAAAGGTAATCAATGCAGAAATTACAGAACAGTTCAATAAAGAAATAGAACAATGATATCAGTCGTAATCCCTTTATATAATAAAGAGAAACAAATTGCTCATACGTTACAATCTGTACTGAATCAGACTTTTCAAGATTTTGAAGTCGTGATAGTCGATGATGGTTCTACTGATGGAAGTGTTGCGGAGGTAGAGAAACTCAGTGATTCACGTATTCGATTGATTCATCAGAAGAATGCTGGTGTAGCGGCTGCACGAAACCGGGGTATTGAGGAGGCAAAAGGTGATTTGATAGCTTTCTTGGATGCCGACGATGAGTGGAAACCGGAGTATTTGGCTACTCAGTATCATCTTTCTCAAAAATATCCCGATTGCAATGTATTTGCGTGTAATTATGAATTTCGGAATATAGAAGGGAAAGTAACTCCGACGATTATTCGTAAGTTACCTTTTACAGGTGAAGATGGAATCCTCTCTAATTATTTTGAGGTAGCCAGTTGCTCGCATTCTCCTTTATGGACTTCCTCTATTGTAGTAAAGAAACAGGCTATACAGGCAATAGGTGGATTTCCGGTAGGAATTAGATCGGGAGAGGATTTATTGACTTGGGCAAGATTGGCTGTGAAAGGAGAAATTGCCTATTCAAAAGAAGTAGAAGCTATCTATAATTTAGGAGAAGGTTATGTGTTGACAAATTTACCACCTCGTCGGCAAGATAAAGGTGATCCGGTAGGAAAAGAATTGGTAAAATTGTTATCTGTTTATCCGGGAAAAATGGCGTTGAAAAGGTATATTTCTCATTGGCATAAGATGAGAGCTTCTGTAGCTATTCGTTATGGGGAGAAAATAGAAACAATGAAAGAAGTTTTAATATCATTGTTCTATTATCCATTTAATATGAAGGTGATACCTTTTTTCTTTTTGGCAATGCTCCCTAAGAATGTTAGATTATTTATTATTAGGCAGTATTGATATGAATAGAATCCTTTTTTATTTATTGCGATTATTAGCCTTTATAAGTCGTAGTATTTTTGCTAAGTGGTATATGCCTTTGATTATGAAGGCGTATAAAAGAGTCGGCGTTGATTTTATAGGAGCTCCAGAGTATATACATTATGATGCTTTCCTGGATGCTAACCCTGGTAACGGAGGCCGTTTGGTTATAGGAAATGGTTGTGTTATATCAACAAAGACAGTAATCTTAACTCATGATTGGTCTTTTTTAATTGGAATGCGAGCTATTAACGTTTTAATGATATGGCATTCAAATCGGTAACTATTGGAGAGCATAGTTTTATTGGTGCCGGTGCTATTGTATTGCCAGGGACAAAGATCGGCAAATATTGTATAATAGGAGCAGGAGCTGTGATTAAAGGAAATATAGAAGATTATTCTATTATGATTGGAAATCCAGCGAAGAAATATGCAGATGTTCGAGAATGGGGAGAACATTTGATAAGCAAATATGACAGATGAAGATTCTTCTGGTACATAACAATTACGGGAAATATAGTGGTGAGGAGGCTGTTGTTGATAAGATGGCGGCGATGCTTTCTACTCATGGTCATGAGGTGGCGTTTTATCGCCGAACGACTGAGGGTGTGAGAGAGTCGGCGGGCGGCAAGGTGGCCGGCTTTCTGTCAGGTATCTATTCTCCTTCAGGGGTGCGGGGGATGCGAGAGGTTTTGCGCCAGGAGCGCCCTGATGTGGTGAATGTGCATAATCTTTATCCCTTTATTAGTCCGGCGGCTCTCTTTGAGTGTAAAAAGGCTGGGGTACCGGTGGTGATGACGATTCACAACTTTCGATTGATTTGTCCTACGGGCTTGTTCATGCGCGATGGTATGCCTTGTGAGACTTGCTTGGAAAGAGGAAACGAGTGGAGTTGTGTGCGATATAACTGCGAACATAGTCGGTTGAAATCGCTGGGATATACCCTTCGCAATGTCTATGCCCGTTGGACGGGGGCTTATCAGAAGAATGTCGATGCGTATGCCTGTATTACCGATTTTCAAAGGCAGAAATTGATTGCAGCCGGGTATGATGCGCAGAAGATACGAGTGATACCTAATAGTGTAGATGCTCCTGTATCTTATGAGTCGACCGAGGGTGCGTATGTCGCTTATATTGGTCGGTTGAGTTACGAAAAAGGATATGATCTGTTGGTAGAGGTGGCCCGTCGGAATCCGACGATCCAGTTCCGATTCGCTGGAGCCAAACGTGAACAAACCGATATTGAGATTCCCGATAATGTGCAATTTATGGGGTATCTACAAAAAGCGGAGTTGGCAGATTTTATTCATCAAGCTCGTTTTGTGGTGATGCCCAGTCGTTGCTACGAAGGTTTCCCTATGGCCATTCTCGAGGCTGCATGCTATGGTAAGCCTACAATCGGACCAGCACATGGGGGATTTACCGAGATTATCGGTCGGGGCGATTCGGCTATTGGTAAATTGTTCGAGCCCAATAATCTCGACGATTTGGAACGGCAAATCGTTTCGTTGTGGCATGCTCCCGATGAAATAGCTCGGTTAGGTCAGATGGCTTTCGAAAAGTTACAATGTGAATACTCATCGGGAGTGATTTATAAGAAGTGGGATAGATTGTTTCAAGAAGTGAGAAGGAAATATTAGTTATAAAGAATATTTGTTATCCTCGTTATATAAGAGCTATTCCTCTTTATAAGGGAATGGTTTGATTTTATATGAAAAAACTGTTGAAGCGTAGAGTTTTACATCTTTTGTTCGTCTTCTCCCATTTTTATGAAAGTAGTTGTTTAGTCGTAAGAGATTTTGAAGAACAGTTTTTTCGTATTTTTTAGATTAAAAGAGACAATAAGAATAGATAATTTATGGAACAATTAGTAAGAGAACAAAAAGTATCTCAGAAGCGGATTGCAGGATTAGATATTATTCGAGTATTTGCTAGTCTATTTACAATAGCAGGACATTTTTTTGTATTAAATACCCCTTTTAAATCTACAATATATGATGGAAGTTTTTCTTTGTTTGTACAAGCCATGGCAAACTTTATATTCAAAGGAACTCCATTTTTTATGATGCTATCTGGATTTTTATTGAGTACAAAAACTTTTGATAAAAAGTATTATAAGCGAGGTATAAAAGTAATATTATCATATCTATTTTTCTCTATAATAACAATTTTGTTTAGGAAATATTATTTACAAGATGATTTGTCATGGACAAAATGGTTATTAAAAATACTTGACTTTTCTGCAATACCTTATGCTTGGTATATTGAAATGTGGATTGGTCTATTTTTACTTTCTCCATATCTAAATATATTGTATAAAAACATAGATAGTAAGCGATTGAAATATGGATTATTGATTATATTGATATTTCTTACATCTGTCCCTATTTTTACAAATCGTTATGGATTACATCTGATGCCTGGATTTTGGGAAAGTATATATCCATTAACTTTTTATTTTATAGGAGCTTTTATTCGAGAATATAAGCCGAAGTGTTCATTTAAGATTGGTATACCAATAGTATTGCTGATATCAATGATAAATCCAATATTTAATATCCTATTTGTAAATAATCATACGTTAATACAAATATTAGGCGACCCTACTGGAATTTTTGGATTAACAAACTCCGTTGTCATATTTTTGATGTTTTATAGTATTGATATAAAATCAGAACGGGTAAAGAAGGCTTTGGCTAAATTAGCACAAGCAACATTAGGTATTTACTTGTGTTGTTATATATTTGATGCTTTATATTACCCAATTTTTATCAAACATTTTTTTGTTACTCAGCAACAATTTGGCATATATTTCTTTATTATAGTACCATTAATCTTTTTCTCATCGTATGTTGTTGCCCGATTAAAAGATTTCTTTTTTAAATTACTAAAAATCAGCAAGCTGTAAATCGAAAAAGTTTTGTAGTCGGGGTTAGGGGAGTCTCGACGGTAACTTTACACATCATTTTTTATGGAGAAGTATTTCAACATCAGGTACGAGTTCGACAAGCATGCCGTTTTTCGGGCTATCGACGAGGCGTTGTTAATGAAGAAGCCAGGGTATATTTGTGTATCCGACGGTGTGATTCTGGCTACGGTAAATCGCGACCCGGCTTATTGTCAGGTGGTAGACGGGTCGATGTTCTCGATTTGCGACAGCGGTTATGTGCCGTTGTATTTGCGATGGATCTATGGTATCGAGCGTAAGCAGTACTGCGGTAGCGAGATTTTTATGGATATCATTCATCAGCGGCGCTATCGCATGGCCTTTCTGGGTACTACACAGCAGACGCTGGACGGGCTGAAACGTCATTTGTCAGAGATTGACCCGCGCATCAACGACATGTGGTTCTACTCATTGCCCTACAAGGCGGTCGACGATTTTGACTATCCGGCCATTGCCCAGATGCTGGAGAAAGATCGTGCCGAGATTATCTGGATAGCATTGGGGGCTCCCAAGCAAGAGATTTTTATGAGCAAGCTGAAGCCTTACCTGAAGAGTGGGGTGATGATTGCCGTGGGAGCTGCTTTTAAATTTTACAGCGGTACCGATGTGAACCGGGCGCCCTATTGGATGGTGCGGGCCCACCTCGAGTTCCTGCATCGCATCTATTGCGAGCCCAAGAAGCAGTTGCGTCGTTGCTGGCTGATTATCGAGTCGTTGCCCAAGTTGCTCGTTCAGGAGTGGAATCGCAAACGCCGGCGCAAGAAGTTGCCGGGCAAGGTCGAATAGAATCCTCGTCGTTGGTCGTAAATAGAGCCCGATTGAGGTTGACAATTCTCTCGAATTTAGATAATTTTGCAGTCGTGTAATCGACGAATATAGTTCAGATAACAGAGTTTTATAATAAAAGAAAACAATCAAACATAAGCATACAAGATGAAAACAGCATTGATTACCGGTATTACCGGTCAAGACGGATCGTTCTTGGCAGAGTTCCTGCTGGAAAAGGGTTATGACGTGCACGGAACCATTCGTCGCTCGTCGGTCGATTATCGTGAGCGTATCGCCCACCTGGAGGGCCGTCCGCATTTCCACCTGCATTATGCCGACTTGGGCGACTCGATGAGTCTGATTCAGGTCGTAGGCAAAGTGCGCCCCGACGAGATTTACAATCTGGCCGCCCAGAGCCATGTACAGGTGTCGTTTGATGCTCCCGAGTTCACGGCCGATGTCGACGCTACAGGCGTATTGCGTATTCTGGAGGCCGTTCGCCAATGCGGATTGGCCGAGACCTGTCGCATCTATCAGGCTTCGACTTCCGAGTTGTATGGCAAGGTAGAGCAGGTGCCTCAGAACGAGCAGACTCCGTTCCACCCGTATAGCCCGTATGCCGTAGCCAAGCTGTATGGATACTGGATTGTGAAGGAGTATCGCGAGGCTTACAACATGTTCTGCTGCTCGGGTATCCTCTTCAATCACGAGTCGGAGCGTCGTGGCGAGACCTTCGTAACCCGTAAGATTACGCTGGCTGCCGCTCGTATTGCTCAGGGTAAACAGGACAAGCTCTACCTGGGTAATCTCTCGTCGTTGCGCGACTGGGGTTATGCCAAGGATTATGTCGAGTGCATGTGGCTCATTCTGCAAAACGACAAGCCCGAAGATTTCGTGATTGCTACCGGTGTGCAGCACTCCGTTCGTGAGTTCTGCCAGTTGGCTTTCCACCACGTGGGCATCGAGCTCGATTTCGTAGGCGAGGGAGAGAGCGAGAAGGGCATCGACCGGGCTACCGGCCGTGTGCTCGTAGAAGTTTCGCCCGATTTCTATCGCCCGACCGACGTGGTGAACCTGTGGGGCGATCCCTCGAAGGCCAAGCGCGAGTTGGGTTGGGACCCGATGAAGACTTCGTTCGAAGAGCTCGTGAAGATTATGGTCGATGCCGATATGGCCAAGGTGGCTGTCGAGCGTGCCGGCGACGAGATTCGCATGAACCTGGCCGAATATTTGGAAAAAGGTATTGTTAAATAGGAGATATTTATCATGGAAAAAGATGCCAAGATTTATGTAGCCGGTCACCACGGTCTGGTGGGTTCGGCTATATGGAAAAACTTGCAGGAAAAAGGGTATACCCATCTCATCGGCCGTTCGCACAAAGAGCTCGACCTGCTCGACGGGGTAGCCGTGAAACGCTTCTTCGACGAGGAGCAACCCGAATATGTGATTCTGGCCGCCGCTCATGTGGGGGGTATCATGGCCAACAGCATCTATCGGGCCGATTTCATCTATCAGAATTTGCAGATTCAGCAAAACGTCATCGGCGAGAGCTTCCGTCATGGCGTGAAAAAGCTGCTCTTCCTGGGCAGTACCTGCATCTATCCGCGCGATGCCCAGCAGCCGATGAAGGAGGATGCGCTGCTCACCTCGCCGCTGGAGTATACCAACGAGCCCTATGCCATTGCCAAGATTGCCGGACTGAAGATGTGCGAGAGCTTCAACCTGCAATATGGTACCAACTATATCGCCGTGATGCCCACCAACCTTTACGGGCCCAACGACAACTTCGACCTCGAGCGCAGCCATGTGCTCCCGGCTATGATTCGTAAAATACATTTGGCCAAGTGTCTGATGGAAAACGATTGGGAGGCTGTGCGCAAAGACCTCTCGTTGCGACCTGTCGAGGGCGTAGACGGTAAAGCTACCAACGAGGCTATCCTTGCCGTGCTGGCCAAGTATGGCATCTATCCCGACCGGGTAGAGCTGTGGGGTACGGGCAAACCGCTGCGTGAGTTTCTGTGGAGCGAGGAGATGGCCGACGCTTCGGTCTATATTCTCGAGCATGTCGATTTTGCCGATGTTAAGGGCGACAATCCCGAGGTGCGCAACTGCCACATCAACATCGGTACCGGCAAGGAGATTACCATCGCCGCTCTGGCTCATCGCATCCAGGAGGTTATCGGGTACAAGGGCGAGGTTCGCTTCAACCCTGAGAAACCCGACGGTACCATGCGCAAGCTCACCGATGTGACCAAACTGCACAACCTGGGCTGGCACCACAAAATCGAAATCGAGGAGGGCGTACAGAAGATGTACGACTGGTACACGGCCGATCATGCCGAGATGTATCGGTAATCCGTAATTCCTATACAGTCATATAGCGACAGCCAATCGGTTCTTTCTGAATCGGTTGGCTGTCGTTGTTTTGTTGCGATTTTTCAGAAATGGATGTCAATCGTAAGATTGCTCGTAAATCAGATTGTTCTGAGGATTATAGATACACAACTTGTTGACGACTTTACCTTGAATATCTCCCATGTGATATTCATATCGAAAGCCCTGGTTATAAAATAGATATATTTTTCCGGCAGGCTTGGCTTGAAAATTTTCACAAAAAGCATTGTAATCAAAGACTTCTCCGTCTTGGTCCCAACATTTTCTAATGCCGTTTTCAATTTGCAAGTCGGGTTTGTCATCGATTTTGCGTCCCTTATTCCAACACCTATATCGGTAATTGCCATTGGCCTGTATATCGATGATAATATGGAAGTCGTCACTATGCAAATCGAACAGGGGAGCAACCCCTTTGTCTACAAAATATTTTTCATTCCACCGGTATACCCGATGTGCTTCTGTAGCTATGGAATATTCGCCATGTGTTACGATATAAGGAAGATGTAATTCGTTCGAAACGGTATCATAAGCTATTTCATACGGCTCGGACAACTCGGCCGAGAAGATGATTTGGTCGGTTTCGTCATTGTAACCATATTCGTCCCATCTCCAATCGAGATGTGTCAATAGATGTGTCTCCTTCTTAAATATCGGAGCCGGAGCAATAGTTCCTTGGTCGGTTATCTGCAGGCCCCACAGATTCATGTAAACATGAGACCCTTGCGTGTTAAACTCTTCGCAGTCGGCAAGCATATATAGCGATTTCGAAGGCTCTATTCGGATTATCTGGGATACATATCCTTGAATGCTGTCCAGTTCCAAACAAACGACCGAATCGTTGGCCCGATATTGAAGCAAGGTGCGAGTCTCGAATCCATACGAAGGCATTCCTCCAAAGCCATATAGTTCGATGCTGTATGTTCGCATATTGCCATCAGGCGAGGTGGCCATCTCCATGGACTCTATGTTATGGTTCCTATCGGTTAATTGAGAATCCAAGGATTGAGGATTCTCTCGGATCAAATCAAAAAATTGGTCTACCGCCGTATCGGGTATGATACCTTCGTCATTCAGGGTCAATAACTGTTGAGCCTTATCGATAAACTGAGTTTCTGATTGCTGTTCCGGACGGCAGGAATTCCCGAGAATTGCCATGCAGAGCAATAGGTATACGATTTTTCTGTGATTCTTCATCAGGTATAATTTTATACTGAAAGTTTTTTTATGTCCCCGTTCTGCTTTTGATGGTACAAAGTTAGAAGTTTTTTCGGGCTGTTAAAAGAATAAGGTACTTTTCGTTGCGATCGTGTTGGCGGGCAATTCGTGAGGAAACCGGCCTAACTCCAATATAAGTAGGTTGAGCTTTTATTTCGAGGTGTTGATGTAGTGTGTGCTTATATTGATGCAGACCGCATCTGGGATATGGCGCAATCAATTCTTTCGCCGGGTCGAGCCGGCAATTCTGAAGACAGACTTGTGCTGATAGGCTTAAAGATTGCTCTATTTCATGGCATCCCGGGTCGCGAGAGGGTATAAAAAAAAGAGGTATCCTCACGGACACCCCCGTCTGAAATTATAAACATCAAAAATAAAAGTTGCTTTTTTTCGATTTTATTCCAAGGTCTCGGGCCGGTTGTAGGTGAACGAGAAGTATCTGCTGGTCTTGTCGTTGCCACCGGTCGAGAAGTTCGAGCTGGCTGCCTGGTATCTCACAACCACGTTGATGTCGGTATTGACCGGATATTGCGGCAGCTTGAACGAGATGTAGTCCGAGCTTTTCGACTCCTTGATATTTCCTTTGTTGTAGACGAGATAGAGAGTATCGGTCTTGGTCTCGAAGTCGAACATCTTGGGTTGAATCAGTTCCAGCGAACCGGCTTCACCGCTTTCAACCTCGTATTTCACATAGGCAAAGGTGAGGATGGTATCATCTTTGCGATAGTTGATAAAGGGCTCTATCGAGTAGAGCGAGGGGAGGGTATCGCTCTGGAATGCACCGAAGGCGCCATTGTACAGATAGTCTTTGCAATCGAATTGATGAATACCCGAGATGGTGGCGTTATAGATGTAGTTCGACACTTGGGTACCTTGGTTGTCGAAGTCGATAGTCGTTGTGGCCAACAGGCGGTCGCCCTCTTCCCAATCTTCGCTTTGCAATTCGCTACTTGTGACCGACAGTCCGGTACGGTCGAGGTACATATACGAGGTGCCCGTATTGGTTTTGTAGATGCTGCCGGTGGTGTATACCGACAAGGTATTGCCACCTTCGCCCAGACAGCTTGAGAGGGTTAAGACGCCGCAAAGCAACGATAGAGCCGATACAAATTTCAATGCTTTCATTGTTTTCTTGTAGATTGTTTGGTTTGCTATTTTGGTAGTTAGGTTATGATTAAAATCCGGTTCTTATGCCAAAGGTCAAGCCGAAGTTGAAAGGCTTGTCCTTCCAGATATTATGTATTTCCGATTTGTTTTCGAAGTAGTAGGCCATGTAGGGTTCCAGATAGAGCTCGGTCTGCTTGTACAGCGTGAGGGCTGCGCCCAGATTGGCTTGTACTGAGAATTGCACGTTTTCGTGTTTCAGCTCCTTGTATCCCGAACCCGATATGCCCTCGTCGTATCCCTCGTCTTTTTGTCTTCCCGCCAGGTAGAAATCTACCTGTCCGCCGGCTGCCGCGTAGAACGACAGGCGCTTGATGCGGGCAAAGCGGTAGACTGCGTTGAGGGGGATACCCAGATAGTGCAGCTCTTGGCTGCCGTTGCCGTTGGTCGAACTGTATTTCGAATAGAGGTAGGTGTAGACCAATCCCGATTCCAGTTCCCAGTTTTTAGGTAAGGTCTTCGATATGGTGATACCCGCCGATATGGGCATTCTGTGCTCGAAGTGGTAGACGGGATTGCGTCGCGACAACAGCATGGGTGTCTTGGTGCGGATTGCCGTTGCCGTATTCTGGCTTTTGTCGGTAGTGGCATTAGCTGCCATCACGCCTATCTGAATGCCGGAGCCTTTTCTCTTCGTCGACTCGTCGGCCGTGAGTCCGCTCTCTTTCAGTTCCCGACCGTCGTTTTCAAACTGGTCCAGCTTGCGGCGATAGTCTGCGTCGGTGTTGTTCGATTTTTGTGCAGCGGTAGAGGAGGTAGCTGCTTCGGGTTGAGCGACAACCTGGGTTGGAGTCGTCGGCTCAGCCGGGTGGGCAAGAGCTTCGTGACTCAACAACGATTGAGTTTCGGGAGCTGTTGCCCTTTTGCTGTGGGCAACCCGGGGTGCCGGGTGTGTGGTTTGCGGTTGAGTAGCTGCTGCAATGAGGGGTTGCTCGCTGTCGTTTGTTGCCGGTTGTACCATCTCCACCCCCTCAGTCGATAGCTGGTTGGCTATCGGGGTAACCAGAGGCTTCTCGGGCGTCTGCCACCATACGACAGCGACGACTATACCCACAGCCGCAGCGGCTGCCGAGTAGGCGATGATACGCCGGTAGAGCGGAACTCTACGGGTCGCAATCTGCGGAGCGTTCTGGGGTAACTTCGACTCGATAGCCGCCCACAAATCGCCTCTGACATCGGCTTCGTGCCCTGCCAGTTTCGATTGTATCGTCTTTTCAAATTGTCGGTCGTCTATCTGCATAGTCGTTAATACCTATTGTTCCAGTTCTTGAATCCATTTTTGAAGCAGCCTTTTGGCCCGGGTATATTGCGATCGCGAGGTGCTTTCGGTAATGTGCAGCGCCTGGGCAATCTCCCGGTGGGAGTAACCCTCGACGGCAAACATATTGAATACGGTGCGGAATCCCGGCGGTAGCTGGGCGATAAGCTCCATCAACTCGTCGGCCGATATACGGTCTACGGCCGAGTAGTCGGCCTCTTGCTGAGGTTCGAGTGCCTCCAGCTCTACTCCGTTGCGCAGCAAGTCGTTTCGGCGCAGCGCTTCCAAAGCCGTGTTCACGAAAATACGTCGCATCCAACCTTCAAAAGAACCCTCGTAGTTGTAACTCTGTATCGACGAGAAGACACGGATAAAGCCCTCTTGCAGAAAGTCTTCGGCGGTTTCTCGATTGCCGGCATAGCGCAAACATACCGACATCATTTTACGCGCAAAGGTTTCATAGAGTTGCCTTTGCGCTCGAGAGTCGTTATTTTTGCAAGATTCTATCAGCTTTTTCTCGTCCATACCGATTTTACTCGGCCCGAATAACAACTACTATTAGGTAGACGTAATTCGAGCTCTTTTTGCTGCATGAGGGTAAAAAAATAAATAGCGGTTCTTTGTTAAAGAATATTATACAAAGAACCGCTATTTCTATATTTCAGGAAATCAGGGTCTTTGGCGTCAATCCAGTTTGTGGATGATGAGACCCGATCTCAACTTCGGTTCGAACCACGTTGTTTTGGGCGGCATGATGTTGCCCGTGTCGGCGATGTCCATCAGCTGTTTCATCGAAACGGGGTAGAGAGCCAGGGCCATCTTCATCTCGCCGCTGTCGACCCGGCGTTTCAACTCTTCGAGGCCACGGATACCGCCCACGAAATCGATGCGTTTGTCGGTGCGCAGGTCGGTAATGCCCAGGATGTCGCGCAAGATGAGGTTCGACGAGATGGTGACGTCGAGTACCCCGATGGGGTCGTTGTCGTCATAGGTGCCCTCTTTGGCCGTGAGGGAGTACCATTTACCTTCGAGGTAGAGTGCAAAGTTGTGCAGTTTGGCGGGGTGATAAATCTGTTCGCCTTTCTCCTCGACGGTGAAGTGCTCTTTCAATTTCTCGATAAACTCTTGCGGAGTGAGCCCGTTCAGGTCTTTTACCACGCGGTTGTAGTCGATGATTTTCAGTTGCGAGGCCGGGAAACATACGGCCAGGAAGTAGTTGTACTCCTCGTCGCCGCGATGCTCGGGGTTCTGCTGGGCCTTCTCGTTGCCTACCAGAGCCGCTGCAGCCGTACGGTGGTGACCGTCGGCAATGTAGAGGCTGGGAATATGGGCAAAGATTTCGGTGATGCGGCCTATCGTCTTGTCGTCGTCGATGACCCAGAAGTGGTGGCCGAATCCGTCGGGGGCAATAAAGTCGTACTCGGGCGCGCGCGACGTCTCGCGTTTGATGATGGCGTCGAGCTCGTCGTTGTCGGGGTAGGCGAAGAATACCGGCTCGACGTTGGCGTTGTTGATGCGCACGTGTTTCATGCGGTCTTCCTCCTTGTCGCGGCGGGTAAGTTCGTGTTTCTTGATGACGCCCGACATGTAGTCGTCGACGTTAGCCCCCACGACCAGTCCGTACTGGGTGTGACCGTTCATCGTCTGGGCATAGATGTAGTAGTGCTCCTTGTTGTCTTGTACCAGCCACCCTTTCTGCTGGAACATGTTGAAGTTGTCTACTGCCTTGTGGTATACCTCGGGGCTGTGTTCGTCGGTACCGGGGGCAAAATCGATCTCGGGTTTGATGATGTGGTAGAGCGATTTTTCATTTCCTTGAGCCTCTTGGCGAGCCTCTTCGGAGTTTAACACATCGTAAGGGCGCGAGGCCACTTGCTCGACCAGTTCTTTCGGCGGACGTAATCCTTTGAACGGTTTAATCTTTGCCATAGTAATAAGTTTATAGGTTATTTATTGGAGAGGACAATCGTCTGCTCGCGGTCGGGACCTACCGATACGATGTAGATAGGTACCTGCAACTCTTTTTCGAGGAAGGCGATGTACTCTTTGAATCTTTGCGGAAATTCGGCTTCGCTGTGAATCTTGGTCATGTCGGTTTTCCAGCCCGGCAGTTCTACGTATACGGGTTCGATGCCCTCTTCGATCGAGTAGGGGAATTCGGTCACCTCCTTGCCGTCGATGCGGTAGGCCACGCAGGCCTTGATGGTGTCGAAGTTGTCGAGCACGTCGCTCTTCATCATGATCAGTTTGGTCACACCGTCGATCATGATGGCATACTTCAGAGCTACCAGGTCTATCCAGCCGCAGCGACGCTCGCGACCCGTCACGGCTCCATATTCGTGACCGATGGCCCGGATGGTCTTACCGGTCTCGTCGAACAGTTCGGTGGGGAAGGGACCGCTGCCTACGCGGGTGCAGTAGGCTTTGAAGATACCGTATACCTCGCCTATCTTGCTGGGAGCTACGCCCAGACCCGTGCAGGCGCCGGCGCAGATGGTGTTCGACGACGTAACGAAGGGGTAGGAACCGAAGTCGACATCGAGCATCGTGCCTTGTGCTCCTTCGGCCAGAATCGACTTGCCCTCTTTCAGGTAGTTGTTGATGACGTGTTCGCTGTCGATGATGCGGAAGCGTTTGAGGTATTCGATGGCTTCGAACCATTTGGCTTCCAGTTCGTCGATGTTGTATTCGTAGTTGAGCGAACGCAGTATGTTCTCGTGCCGGGCTTTGGCTTTGGCATAAATCTCCTTGAAGTTGAGGAAGATGTCGCCAACCCGCACACCGTTTCGGCTTATCTTGTCGGAGTAGGTGGGGCCGATACCTTTGCCCGTGGTACCGATTTTCGATTTACCCTTGGCGGCCTCGTAGGCAGCATCGAGTATGCGGTGTGTGGGCAGAATGAGGTGTGCCTTTTTCGAGATGCACAGGCATTGGGTCAGGTCGTGACCGCTGGCAGCCAGGCTCTCGGCCTCCTCTTTGAAGAGTACGGGGTCCAATACGACACCGTTGCCGATGATATTGACTTTTCCACCCTGGAAGATACCCGAGGGGATGGAGCGCAATACATATTTTTCGCCCTTGAATTCCAATGTGTGACCCGCATTGGGACCTCCCTGAAAACGGGTGATAATATCATATCTGGGCGTCAATACATCGACGACTTTGCCTTTGCCTTCGTCGCCCCACTGCAATCCTAAGAGAACATCTACTTTCATAACTTAGTGTGTTTCGTGAATGTTTAAATTGGGTTTATTTTTTTTCGTTTTTGTCTTTCTCTTTTTTGCTCTTCTGGTTACACCGGCTGCAGATGCCATAGACATAGAGGGTGTAGTACGATGTGGTGAATTTGTTGAATTTACGGGTGTTCAGGCTCGACATCAGGTCCAGGTCTTTCACTTCGCGCACCTTGCCGCACTTGATGCAGATAAGGTGATGGTGGTTGGTATTGTATACCCGCTCGTATTGGGCCAGGTTGCCGCCGAACTGATGCTTGCGCACCAGGTTGGCCTCGAGCAGCAGATCTATCGTGTTGTAGACGGTTGCTTTGCTCACCCGGTATCCGTTCTCGATCATGGCTTCGTACAGTGTCTCTACATCGAAGTGCTGGGTAGTGGTATATATTTTTTCCAATATGGCAAACCGCTCGGGAGTCTTACGCAATTTTCGGGCTTCCAAGAATTGTATAAACAACTGTTTTACAGTTTCTTTCGATTTTTCTTCTGGCATGATCAAAAACCTATGTTACAAATTTAGCGATTTTTGCATTACAAGCAAAACAAAATCAGCGGGAATCGCGGCCCGAAAATTCGCGGTACAGCGTCTGCTCTTCGGTCAGCATGTCGAGCAGCGGTTGGGCCGCTGTGTCGGCCTTGGCCTTGGTCTGTAACAGGGGCAGAATGTGGGCAGCCAACGCGTCGTTGTGCATGGCTTGTTTCAGCAGGTTGACGGCAGCAAAAGCCCGGTTGTCGCGCTGCCCCGTGGCCTGGGCAATGGCGGCATCGATGACCGGCCCGAGGTTCGAGGCTTCGGTGTTTTCGGGGTGAGCGACGAGCCAGGCGGTAGCCAGTTGGAAGGCGGTGTATTGGGTCAGCGGCCGGTCGCTGCAACTCCATTCGCAAGCCTTTTGCCGTGCGAAAGGAAGCCGGCAGAAGAGGAATTTGCAACAGATGTCGGCCACCTCGGTGTTGGGCATGGTCTCCACCCAACGATTGGCCTCGGCCTCGGTGAACTCGTCGATCGGATAGACCAGCGGGGCCAGCATCATCGACTCGCGCACGGCTGTGTCGGCCCACAAGGCGTTGGCCAGTTGGGCATCGGCCGGGGTTTCGGCGGCAATCCGTTTCAGCAGGGGCAGGGTGAGCCCGAAGTTTATTTTGTAGTCGGCACCCTGGCTTCTCATGTTGTGCGACACGATGCCGTTCATGGCATGCCGGAATTTGATTTTTATCTCTTTGAGTTTTTGTTGCATGACGATTTCAGAATTTTTCCGCAAGATACGAATTAAAAACAAGGGAGCACACATGATAGTTGGCAAAAAAAACTCGGCCCGGCATTTTGGAAATGTCGGGCCGAGCGGGTTATCGGGATAAGAACTTATTTCTTAACCGGGAAGGGTGTGCAGATGGGCAGCGGCGAGTAATCTTTCGAGTATCTCAGCATCTGCTCGGCATAACCTTCGTTGTACGAAATCTTGATGTCGGTAATGTTGCCGTTGGCATCGGTAACCGGCGTGTATACGGGGTTGACAAATCCCTTGTAGGGAGCGATGTGCAGGTTCTCGTAACGGGCCAGAACCTCTTTGTGCAGTTCGGGGTCGACGATGACACCATATTGTTCAACCAGATTCTTGCCGCTCTCGTAGTCGCCTTCCGATTTGATGCGTTGTACTTCGGCCAACAGTTGTCCGAGGAGCGTGCGCAGTTTCTCGTAGTCGTTCACTACCACGTAGGTCTTGCCGTCGCGTTTGGCAAACTCGATTACCTTGTCGGCTTTGCCGTGCTCATAGGCCCAGCGGGCGATGAGCTGACGGTTGCGCATGTGCGACTCTTCGATATTCTTGCCCGGCTCGATGCGGGTGAGCTGAGTCATCAGACCGTTCATCATGTATTGATAGTAAGCAGCTTTGTAAGCATCGGGCGAGGGGAGCAGACCCAGTTCCAGAATTTTGGAATCGGCCATGTAGTAGAGGGCGAAGAGGTCGGCGCGAGCCTCCTCGAGCGTAGAGCTGTAAGCCTTCAGAGCATCGGGGTCTACACCGGGGAGCAGCTTGCCCGAGCCGTGACCCAGACACTCGTGCAGGTCGGTGTGCAGGTTGTCGGCCTGGAGCAGGTATTTGTTGATGAGGTCGCGCTCGGTGTCGCTCCATACGAACTCGTCGTTGAATCCGTTACCCTGGGCAGCCTTCTCGTAAGCCTCGGTAATGTTTTCAATGGTTACCGACTTGGAGCCGTGCAGGTGGCGAATCCAGTTGGAGTTGGGCAGGTTGATACCGATCGGGGTCGAGGGGTAGCAGTCGCCGGCCAGCATGGCAGCGGTGATGACCTTGGCCGATACACCCTTTACCTCCTCTTTCTTGAAGCGGGCATCTATCGGCGAGTGGTCTTCGAACCATTGGGCGTTTTCGCTGATGGTGTGGGTGCGTTTCGAGGCTTCGAGGTTCTTGAAGTTGACAATCGACTCCCAGCTGGCTTTCATGCCCAGCGGGTCGCCGTAGGTCTCGGTAAAGCCGTTTACGAAGTCGACTTGCGAATCGAGGTCTTTTACCCACAGGATAGCGTACTCGTCAAAGTCTTTCAGGTCGCCTGTCTGGTAATATTCGATGAGTTTCTCGATGACCTGTTTCTGTTGGTCGTTCTCGGCTACGCCGGCTGCTTTCTGCAACCAGAATACAATCTTTTCGATAGCTTCGGTGTAGAGGCCGCCTACTTTGTAGGTCTCTTCCATAATCTTGCCGTCGCGTTTTACCAGACGGCTGTTCAGTCCGTAAGAGATGGGAGTCTCGTCTTTGGGGTCCTTCATGTTGCTGTAGAAGGCCTCGGCTTCGGCTTGGGTTACCCCGTCGTAATAGTTGCAGGCCGAGGTGGCGATGAGGTCTTCGCCGGCAGCCTGGTTCACCCGTTTAGGCATGACCGTAGGGTCGAAGATAACGGGCACCAGCGTATTGAGGAGGTCGTCGACCGTAGCACCTTCGGTGAGCGGCAGTTTCTTCGGGTCGAGCGATTTCACGGCATCGACAAAGAACTCTTGCGAGAAACCGGGCACGAATTTATCGCATCCGTAGTGGTGGTGGATACCGTTGGAGAACCATACCCGTTTCAGGTATACTTCGAAGTTCTTGAAGTCTTCGCTTTGGCGGTCGCCGGTATAGTCCTGATAGATTGCTTCGAGGGTACGGCGGATAGCCAGGTTCCATTTTCCGTTCTGGTCATAGAGAATGTCCCGACCGTAGGCGGCAGCCTCGGAGAGGTAGTAGACCAGCTCTTTCTGTTGAAGTGTCAACTCTTCGAATCCCGGTACTTTGTAGCGCAGGATTTCCAGATCGGCAAACGACTCTACGGTGTAGTCGAAGTCGTCTTTCTTTTCTTGGGTAGCACACGAGGCCAAGATTAGCAATGAAGCCATGGTACAAACGATTTTTTTCATATAATGTGATTTTGAAATTGGTTTATTCTACATAGAGAACCAGCCCTTTCAGGTATTCGCCCTCGGGGTGGTAGATGTTTACGGGGTGGTCGGCCGGCTGGGTGAGCTGGTGCAGGATGCGCACGTTGCGCCCCGTCTGTGCCGCCGCGCTGAAGACCGCCAGCCTGAAATTCTCCTTGCTTACCACCTGTGAACAGGAGAAGGTGAAGAGGATGCCGCCCGGGCGAATCTTCTCGATGGCCTTGGCATTGAGCTTGCGGTAGCCTTGCAGGGCGTTGTTCAGCACCTTCTTGTGTTTGGCGAAGGCCGGTGGGTCGAGTATGATGAGGTCGTACTGGTCGCCCATGGAGTCGAGAAACTTGAACGCATCCTCGGCAAAGGCCTGGTGACGGCTGTCGCCGGGGAAGTTCAGCTCCACGTTCCGGCAGGTGAGGTCGATGGCTTTCGACGAACTGTCGACCGAGTGCACCAGCTTGGCATTGCCTCGCATGGCATAGAACGAGAATCCACCCGTGTAGCAGAACATGTTCAACACCGAACGGCCGCGGGCATACCGCTCGAGCAGGGCACGGTTCTCGCGTTGGTCTACAAAGAAGCCGGTTTTTTGTCCGCGCACCCAGTCGACATAGAATTTCAGTCCGTTTTCGGTGGCGATGTTGGGGGCGTCGCCTCCCAGCAGATATTCGTTCTCGGCATCGAGTTCGGCCTTGTAGGGGAGGGTCGTCTCCGACTTGTAGTAGATGTTGTCGATGCGGTCGCCCAGGACGGTTTTCAACGCTTCGGCAATCTGGTGACGGGCATAGTGCATGCCCGGCGTGTGGGCCTGCATGACGGCCGTGCGGTCATAGAGGTCGACGATGAGGCCCGGCAGGTTGTCGCCCTCGCCGTGTACCAGGCGGCAGGTGTTGTTGTGCTCGTTGAGCAGTGCCAGACTGAGCCGCACGTTGTAGGCCTCTTGCAGGCGCTTCACATAGAAAGCCTCGTCGATGGTCTCGGGTTTGAACGACAGGATGCGCACGGCGATGCTGCCGATCTGATATTGCCCGACACCGATAAAGTTGCCCTGGTGGTCGGTCACTTCGACAATTTCTCCCTCTTCCGGCTGTTTCTCAAAGCGGTATATGGCGCCGGAAAATACCCACGGGTGGAAGCGGTGGAACGAATCTTCCTTACCCGGTTTCAATGTTATTTTCGTATAGTTCATAATCGGTTATTTGAAAAAGAAGCGGACGATGTCGTTTCCGTTGGCATAGATGAGCAGGGCCAGCAGGAAAATCATGCCGCACATTTGGGCATACTCCATGAATTTTTCGTTGGGCTTGCGGCGGGTTATCACCTCGTAGAGCAGGAAGAGCACATGGCCGCCGTCGAGGGCCGGTATGGGCAGGATGTTCATGAAGGCCAGGATGACCGACAGGAAGGCCGTCATGCTCCAGAACGACTCCCAGTCCCACCGCTCGGGGAAGATGCTGCCAATGGCTCCGAAGCCCCCCAGGCTTTGCGCTCCCTCTTTGGTGAAGACATATTTCATGCTGTTGACGTAGCTTGTCAGTTTGCTCACACCCAGTTCGATACCTTTGGGGAATGACTCCCAGAAGCCGTAGTGCTCGGTTACCACTTCGTAGCTTTCGACCAGGGGCGAGATGAGAATGCCCAGATTGCCTACCGAGTCGGTGGCTACGGCCGTGGTCTGCAACGCGCCGTTGCGCAGGTAGGCTACGGTCACGGTGGTGTCGTGGCGAGTCGAGAGTACCTGGTGCAGCTCGTCGAGCGACGGGGTGGCCAGGCTGTCGATGGAGAGGATGCGGTCGCCCTTCAGCAATCCGGCCCGTTGGGCACCCGTATTGGCCGAGGCTTCATAAACGACCGGCGGAATGCGGTACATGGCAAACTGCTCCTCCTTGTCGATAAGGCGCAGCATGAAGTCCTTGGGTATGGCAATCGTCACCGTGTCGTTGCCGCGCAGTACCTGTACCTGTTTGGCCTCTACGATTTGCTGCAGGGTCTCGCTCGACATGAATCCGAGGTCAGCCCCGTCGGCCGTCAAGGGTATGTCGCCGTCGCGGAATCCTATCTCTTTGGCCGACTGGCAATACTCCATGCCGGCGTAGGCATTTTTGAACGGGATGTAGGTGGTGCCCCATGTGTAGGCAATCATCGAGTAGATGAAGATGGCCAGGATGAAGTTGAAGACCACGCCGGCCACCATGATGAGCAGTCTCTGCCAGGCCGGTTTCGAGCGGAACTCCCACGGCTTGGGGGGCTGTTTCATCTGCTCGCGGTCCATCGACTCGTCTATCATGCCGGCAATCTTCACATATCCGCCCAGCGGCAGCCAGCCCACGCCATACTCGGTGTGGCTGTTTTTGGGCTTGAACTTGAAGAGCGAGAACCAGGGGTCGAAAAAGAGGTAGAACTTCTCGACTCGAACCTTGAACAGGCGGGCAAAGATGAAGTGTCCGAACTCGTGTACGATGACCAGTATCGAGAGGCTCAACAGGAGTTGTACGGTTTTTATGAGGAATGTTTCCATCGGCGTATACAAATTGTTTTAGCGGGTTATTGAAGCAGCGTGGTCGCATAGTCGCGAGCCAGCTGGTTGGTGTGTACGTAATCTTCGTATCGGGGCGAGGCGATGAACTCGATGTGAGCCATCGTTTCGGCCACGATGCGGGCAATGCTGGGGTAGTCGATGGCATCGTGGAGGAAGGCAGCCACGGCTATTTCGTTGGCGGCATTCATGATGCAGGGCATGTTGCCCCCCTCGGCTACGGCATCGAAGGCATAGCGCAGCAGGGGGAACCGCTCGAGGTCGGGACGCTCGAAGGTGAGGTGGGCATACTGCTCGAGAGTGAGTTTCGAGTTGGGGCTCTCGAGTCGTGCCGGGTAGGAGAGGGCGTAGCGTATGGGCAGCCTCATGTCCTGCACGCCCAGTTGAGCCTTCACCGTACCGTCTTTGAACTGTACCATCGAGTGCACGATCGATTGCGGGTGCACGGCTATCTCTATGTCTTTGGGGTCGACGTCGAAAAGCCATTTGGCCTCAATCATCTCGAATCCCTTGTTCATCAGAGTGGCAGAGTCGATGGTGATTTTATGCCCCATGTTCCACTTGGGATGCTTGAGGGCGTCGTTTTTGGTGACGTGTTTCATCTGTTCGGCTGTCAACTCTCTGAAGGGGCCGCCCGAAGCGGTGAGGATAATCTTGTCGATAGGGTTGTCCCACTCGCCTACCAGGCATTGGAAGATGGCCGAGTGCTCCGAGTCGACGGGAATAATGGGGGCGTGGTATTCGAGCGCGAGCTGTTTGATGAGGTCGCCCGCCACAACCAGGGTCTCCTTGTTGGCCAAGGCTATGGTCTTGTGAGCCTCGATGGCGCGGATGGTCGGTCTCAGCCCCGCGTAGCCCACCATGGCGGTAACCACGATGTCGATGGGGGCAGCCTCGACGATTTGGGCTATGGCCTCGTCGCCGGCATAGACCTTGATGGGATACTCCTTCAAGGCCTCTTTCAACCGGGGGTAGTGGGCCTCGTTGGCAATGACTACCGAGTCGGGGTTGAATCGTTTGGCTTGTTCGATAAGCAGCTCTACGTTGTTGTTGGCTGTCAGGGTATATACTTCGAACAGGTCGGGATATTCGGCAACCACGTCCAGAGTCTGGGTGCCGATCGAGCCTGTCGAACCTAATATGGCTAATTGTTTTTTCATTCGGGTTAAGATGTCAGAATCCTCGGGTTAAACTATGCAAAGGTATAAAATAAAGTCTATCTTCTGCGAATCGAGGTCAGAAAGTAATATATTTTTCGGGGTCGAGCGATTGTCCCATGTGCCATAACTGAAATTCGGCTGTGCACGATTGTTTCGACGATTTGCCCTTTTCCCAGCCGGTAACGGCAATTTTCTCGCCGCCCAGCACCTTTTCGCCGATAGCTTTCAGGATGCCCGAGTTGTATTTGTAGATAGACAGATAGTTGTTGCTGTGCTGTATGGACACCACATAGCCATAGTCGGGAGTGTATCCGGCCGAGACGATGGTCCCGTCGAGCACCGACGATACAGCCGTATTGCGCGGGCACTGCACCTCTACGCCGAAGTGTCCCGCATGCGGGTCGTAGCCCTGCACGATTTCGCCCTTCAGCGGCGTGTAGAAGAGTTTGCCGTCGATAGGGGTGGTGGGGGTAAAGACGTTGAGGGTATATTTCTCTTCCTGTTCGTACTGCTTTACATACTCTTTCATCCGTTGCGACTGGGGCAGCAGGGTATCTCTGCGGGTCGAGAGCAGACTGTCGGCCTGCTGGCCGATGGAGTCGATTTTGATTTCGCCCGTGAGTATGGCCGCGAGGTTCTCGATGTAGGCATCGCGCCGTTGCACCTCGGCAGCCAGCGAGTCGACCCGCAGGATTTTGTCGACCATCTCGATACGCTCTTCGGCCTTCAGGTAGCCGGGCAGCAGATTCCTCACCGGGGTACCTACGATGATCGAGAGTATGGCTATGACGATAAGGGCAACGAGTAGTATGGCGGTTATGATGGCTCCCGTCCGCGAGAAACAGATGGTCCACACATCCTCCAGCGAACTCTCGTTGAAGAAGGTCAGTTTGTATTTGGAGCGTTTCCGGGGAAAGAAATCGGAACTCTTTTTATTTCGTTTCATAGATTCTATGACTCTGTTTGCTACTATAAAGGTATGATATTCATCGGCTACGTGCAAATTTAGTAATTTATTACCAACCGCTATATGCTGTTTTCATTTTTTATGAGACGCTTACAAGGGCTAAATAGTATGGATTTTTCCTATTCTTTTCTCTTCGGCCGGTGAACACATTCTTTTATCCGGTTGTTTTAGGTTACAAAAACAGATAGTAGCGACGACCGGCTGCTCTCTTTTTGAACTGTAAACAGCAAAATTGTATAACTAAAACGCATGAAGATGAAAACAAAATTCTTTTTTTTAGCAGTAGCTGCGGCTACAACATCGCTTTGCGGATATGTCGAATCGGCTTCGGCACAAGCGATTATCGTCGAAGAAGATGTTTCGGTGACCGAGGTTCTGCCCGGCAAGCCTCGATACTACTCCGATAGCCATAAAAACAACTGGTTCATTTCGTTGGGTGCCGGTGGTCAGACTTTCTTGACCGAGCACACGGGCGATGCTCAATATACCTTGGCCATGAACTTTGCCATAGGCAAGTGGATAAGCCCTTATCTGGGATTCCGTCTGTCGGCTATGGGTGGAGCCCTGCATACCAACTGGCCATTCTCCGAAGGGGTGATGACGCACATGCGTTACGCTGCAGTCTATGGCGATTTGATGTGGGATATGTTCAACACCTTCCACGGCTATAACGAGCGTCGTGTCTTCTCGATTATTCCTTTTGCCGGTGCCGGTGGTATCTATTCGTTCCACAATACGCCGTATGGCAGCAAGACCTATGCTTTCCCCATTACGGCCGGTATCAAGTTGAATTTCAGATTGTCGCACTATGTCGACTTCTTCCTCGAAGGTCGTGGCAACCTCATTGGCGACCACTTCAACGGTATTGTCGAGGGAAAAGAGGTTGAGAGTGTCGTTTCGGCTGTCGGCGGTTTCTCGATCAAGTTCGGTAAAGAGCGCTTCAAAGCTTATGATGCGTATGCCGACCAGATGATGATCAACCAGTTGAACGACAAAGTGAACCGGTTGAGAGGCCAGCTCGAGGAGTGTGAGTCGCAAGAGGTGGAGTGCCCGCCCTGTCCCGAACCGGTTGTCGAGGAGGTGACGGTTGTCGAGCCGGCCGGTTGCAACCAGGAGCTGACCGGTGTGGTACGCTTCACCATCAACAGTGCCGTGGTCTCCGACGAAGAGATGGTCAACGTCTACAACATCGCCCAGTGGCTCAAGAGCAACCCCTCGTGCAATATCTCGGTGATAGGGTATGCCGACAAGGATACGGGTACTCCCGAGTATAACAAGCAACTGAGCCAACGCCGTGCCGAATCGGTGGTAAAGCTGCTCACCGGGAAATACAACATCGATAAAAAACGGATACAAATCGTAGCTAACGGCAGCGACTCGCAACTGTATCCGAAGAACAATAACTGGAACCGCATCGTCGTCTTTGCCGGTTCGGCCCAGTGACAACAGAGTCTGTTTTTAATGCGAAAGCGGGTGACCTTGTGTGCAGGTCACCCGCTTTTTGTATGTCGGTAGTGCGACTCGGTTCGGTCTTAATGTTGCTCAATCCATTTTACAATCCACTCGCCTACCTCGTGGGTGTGGCAGGTGGGGACTCCCGGGTCGGCAATATCCTCGGTCACGATGCCGGCTTTCATCGACTCGGCTACGGCTTGCCTGATGAGGTCGGCCTCGGCTTTCAGATCGAAGGCGTATTCGAACATCATGGCGGCCGACAGAATCGTGGCCAGCGGGTTGGCTATGTCTTTGCCGGCGGCTTGCGGGTAGGAGCCGTGTATGGGCTCGAATACCGAGGTGTGTAGCCCGATCGAGGCCGAGGGCAGCATGCCCAGCGAGCCGGTGATGACCGACCCCTCGTCGGTGAGGATGTCGCCGAACATGTTTTCGGTCACGATGACGTCGAAGCTCTTGGGCCATTGAATCATGCGCATGGCGGCGTTGTCGACGAAGAGAAACTCGGTCTCTACTTCGGGATATTCGGCGGCAATCTCTTGTGTCACTTCGCGCCAGAGCCGCGAGGTGGCCAGGATGTTGGCCTTGTCGACCATCGTCACCTTCTTGCGTCGGCGCATGGCATAGTCGTAGGCGAGCTGTACGATGCGGGTAATCTCTTCGCGGCTGTACATGCAGGTGTCGTAGGCCACGCTGCCGTCTTCGCTGCGGCCTTGCGGACGGCCGAAGTAGAGGCCGCCGGTGAGTTCGCGGATGCACATGAAGTCGGCCCCGTCAATCAGTTCGGCCCGCAGGGGCGACTTGTGAATCAGCCCCGGGAAGGTGGTGATGGGGCGGATGTTGGCAAAGAGCCCCAGTTTCTTGCGCATGGCGAGCAATCCCTGCTCGGGGCGAACCTTGGCGTTGGGGTTGTTGTCGTATTTGGGCGAGCCTATGGCACCGAACAGTACGGCGTCGGAGCGCATGCACAACTCGTGGGTCGAGTCGGGGTAGGGCGAGCCGGTCTCTTCGATGGCGCAGGCTCCCACCGGGGCCGTTTCGTGCAAGATGGTGTGACCGAATTTCTTACCGACGGCCAGAGTCACGTTCAAGGCCTGTTCCACTACCTCCGGGCCTATGCCGTCGCCCGGTAATACTGCGATATGTAATTCCTTCATGCGGTTGTGTTTTAAGAGTTTGCTATGATGTGTTCCTTGTGTTCTTTATCTTCGATGAGGTTGAGCATTTTGATGGTGGCCTGTATGGCAGCCTCCATCTGGTCGGCATCGAGGCCCTGGGTTTTCAGCACGCCGCCGTTGTAGTCCCACGAGATGACGGTCTGCACGAGGGCGTCGGTGCGACCACCCGGCGGAATGTTCACCGTGTAGTTGGTGAGCAGGGGCAGGGTGCGGCCCAGCTGTTCCTTGTAGATTTTGCGGATGGCCTTTACAAAGGCATCGTACTGACCGTCGCCGGTCGATGCCCCCTCGTACACCTGGCCGTTGATGTCGATGGCGATAATGGCTACCGGCTTGAGCCCCTGCGAGAGGTTGAGGGTGTAGTTGACCACCTTCACGTGCTGGGCGATGGTCTGGTGCTTCAGCACGTCGGAGATGATGTAGGGGAGGTCTTCGGGAGTGACCATCTCTTTTTTGTCGCTCAGCTCGACCACCCGTTGGGTAACCCGCTGTATCGATTCTTCGTCGAGCTCGATGCCCAGCGATTCGAGATTCTTGCGGATGTTGGCCCGCCCCGAGGTCTTGCCCAGGGCATACTCGCGTTTGCGGCCGAAGCGCTCGGGCAGCAGGTCGTTGTAGTAGAGGTTGTTCTTGTTGTCACCGTCGGCATGGACGCCGGCACATTGGGTGAAGACCGACTCGCCGATGATGGGCTTGTTGGCGGCTACCCGCACACCCGAGTAGGATTCGACGATGCGGCTCACCTTGTTGAGCATGTTTTCGGTGACACCCGTCGTGGCCTTCACCTGGTCGTGCAGCACGGCCAATACACTGGTAAGAGGCGCGTTCCCGGCCCGTTCGCCCAGTCCGTTGACGGTACAGTGCACCCCCTGTATGCCGGTAAGGGCGGCTGCGAAGGTGTTGGCCGTGGCCAGGTCGTAGTCGTTGTGGGCGTGGAAGTCGAACCGCAGGTTGGGGTAGCGGCGACGCATGGCCCGGCAATACTTCAGGGTCTGGAGCGGGTTGAGAATGCCCAGCGTGTCGGGCAGCATGAACCGCTCTACGGCTTCGTTCTTCAGTGCGTCGACCAGTTGGTAGACATATTGCGGCGAGTGCTGTATGCCGTTCGACCAGTCCTCGAGGTAGAGGTTGATTTTCAGTCCGGCTTCCCGAGCCTTTCTTATGGCTGCCTTGATGTCGGCGATATGCTCCTGTACCGTCTTTTTGAGCTGGAAGGTGCAGTGCTTTTCCGAGCCCTTGCAGAGCAGGTTCATCACCCGGGCCCCGCACGAGCGTATCCACTCGATCGAGGCTCCGTTGTCGAGGAATCCCAGAATCTCTATTTTGTCGATGTGCCCTCGTTTCCGGGCCCATTCGCACAGTTGGGTGGCAGTTTCGTATTCGCCCGACGAGATTCGGGCCGAAGCTATTTCGATGCGGGGGATCTTCAACTCCTCGAGGAGCAGCCGGGCAATGCTCAATTTTTCTTGCCGGGCAAAAGATACCCCCGAGGTCTGTTCGCCGTCCCGCAGCGTTGTATCCATGATTTCTATAAACATAGGCAATCGTTTACTGGTGTGTGGCTTCCCACGCTTCGATTTGCGGCTTTTTGCTGAGCAGATAGTCGATGTCGTCGTAACCGTTGAGCAGGCAGCTCTTTTTATAGGGATTGATTTCAAAATGTTCCGACACGCCGCTGGTGTTGTCGGTGATGGTCTGCGCCTCGAGATTGACCGTCACGGTCGCTTTCGGGTTGGCCTGGATATGGCGGAAGAGGTCGGCCAGGAACTCTTCGGAGACTACGACCGGCAACACCCCGTTGTTGAGGGCGTTGTTCTTGAAGATGTCGGCAAAGAAGCTCGACACCACCACCCGGAATCCGTACCCGGCGATAGCCCAGGCGGCATGCTCGCGGCTCGAGCCGCTGCCGAAGTTTTTGCCGGCTACCAGTATCTGGCCCGAGTAGGCGGGGTTGTTGAGCACGAAGTCGGCCACGGGTTTCCCCTCCTTGTCGTAGCGCCAGTCGCGGAAGAGGTTTTCGCCGAATCCCTCGCGCGATACGGCTTTGAGGAATCGGGCCGGAATGATTTGGTCGGTGTCGACATTTTCCTGGGGAAGGGGAATGCACGACGAGGTTATGATATTTATTTTTTCAATCATGGCAGTGTAAAGTTATAAAAATTTTCGTGGATCGGTTATCTCACCCGTGATGGCTGCGGCTGCCGCTACCAGCGGCCCGGCCAGGATGGTGCGGGCTCCGGGGCCCTGACGCCCTTCGAAGTTGCGGTTCGAGGTCGATACCGCATATTTGCCGGCCGGCACTTTGTCGTCGTTCATGGCCAGGCAGGCCGAGCAACCCGGCTGACGTATCTCGAACCCGGCTTCGGCCAGCGTGCGGTCGAGCCCTTCGGCCTTGATCTGGCGGGCTACCGCTTGCGAACCGGGCACGAGCCAGGCGGTCACGTGGTCGGCTTTCCGATGCCCCTTCACCAGTCGGGCAAAGGCTCTGAAGTCTTCGATGCGACCGTTGGTGCAACTGCCCAAGAAGACGTAGTCGATTTTTTTGCCCAGCAGCTTCTCTCCAGCCTTGAAGCCCATGTAGCGAAGCGCCTGGCGGAACGACAGCTTGCCGCTCTCGTCGATACTTTCTTCCGTAGGGATGGCCTCGTCGATGGCAATACCCATGCCGGGGTTGGTCCCGTAGGTGATGCGAGGCGCGATGTCGGCGGCCTGGAAGGTCACCTCGCGGTCGAAGGTGGCATCGGCATCGCTGTGCAACGTCTTCCAGTAGGCGAGAGCCCGGTCCCAGGCTTCGCCTTTGGGGGCAAACTCGCGCTCCTTGACGTAGGCAAAGGTGGTTTCGTCGGGGGCAATCAGTCCGCCGCGGGCTCCCATCTCGATACTGAGGTTGCATACGGTCATGCGCTCCTCCATGCTGAGGGCGCGGATGGCCTCGCCGGCATACTCGACAAAGTAGCCGGTGGCCCCGCCCGTAGTCATCCGGGCGATGATATAGAGGGCTATATCTTTGGCGGTGACACCGGGGGCGAGTTGTCCCTCGATGTTGATACGCATGGTTTTGGGTTTGGGCTGCAAGATGCACTGCGAGGCCAGTACCATGGCTACCTCGCTGGTACCGATACCGAAGGCGATGGCGCCGAAGGCTCCATGGGTAGAGGTGTGGCTGTCGCCGCATACGATAGTCATGCCCGGCAGGGTGAGCCCGTACTCGGGACCGATTACGTGGATGATGCCGTTCTTCTCGTTGCCCAGACCGTAGTAGGTGAGGCCGAACTCCCGGGCGTTGCGGGCGAGCGTGTCGACCTGGTTGCGCGACACGGGGTCGGCAATGAGTCGGTCCTGATGGAGCGTGGGTATGTTGTGGTCGGGCGAGCAGACGGTCTTCTGCGGGCGGAATACCTTCAACTTACGTTCGCGCAACTCGTTGAAAGCCTGCGGACTGGTCACTTCGTGGCAGTAGTGCCGGTCGATGTAGAGCTGATCGGGACCACCGGCTACCGAGGTAACTACGTGGGCGTCCCATATCTTGTCGAATAACGTGTTCATGTCGTGTGATTTATATGATAAATTTGTTGATTGCGTCGATAAAGGCTTCGGCCGAGGCGGCTACGATGTCGGTATTGGCCGAGAAGCCGTAGTAGGAGGCGTTGTTGTGGACGACGGTCATGTGCACCTTGCCTACGTCGTCGCTGCCTCGGGTGATGGCCTGGATGAGAAATTCGCTCACCACCATCTTGCGGTGGATGATGCAGCGGATGGCATTGATGGCGGCATCGACGGGTCCGTTGCCCGAAGCGGCAGCCTCGAACTTTTCGCCAGCAATGTCGAGCCCGATGCTGGCTACCGACTTGATGCCTACGCCTGCCGTTACTTGCAGGAAGTCGAGGCGGATGCGGGCATTGGCCGTGCGCTCTTTACCCACGAGCATCAGTATATCGTCGTCATTGATGTCTTTTTTGCGGTCGGCCAGTTTGAGGAACGCCTCATAGGCTTTGTCGAGCGCCTCTTTGTCGAGCTCGATGCCCAGCAGGTGAAGGCGGTGCTTGAGGGCGGCTCGTCCGCTGCGGGCGGTCAATACAATCGAGGTTTCGTCGATACCCACCTCTTTGGGGTCGATAATCTCGTAGCTCTCGCGATTCTTCAGCACGCCGTCCTGATGGATGCCCGACGAGTGGGCAAAGGCGTTGCGTCCCACGATGGCCTTGTTGGGCTGTACCGGCATATTCATCAGATTCGATACGAGGCGGCTCGTGCTGTAAATCTTCTGGGTGTTGATGTTGGTTTCGACTTGCAGGTCGTGGTGGCACTTGCAAATCATGGCTACCTCCTCGAGCGAGGTGTTTCCGGCCCGTTCGCCGATGCCGTTGATGGTCACCTCGGCCTGCCGGGCTCCGTTCTGGATGCCGGCCATGGTGTTGGCCGTAGCCATACCCAGGTCGTTGTGGCAGTGGGTAGCGATGACCACGCGGTCTATCCCCTCGACGTGCTCCATGAGGTAGCGAATCTTCTGGCCGAACTCGTCGGGCAGGCAGTAGCCGGTGGTGTCGGGTATGTTGATGACGGTGGCCCCGGCCTTGATGACGGCCTCGACGACGCGAGCCAGATATTCGTTGTCGGTACGGCCTGCATCTTCGGCGTAGAATTGTACATCCTCGACATATCGTTTGGCATACTTGACGGCAGCGACAGCCCGCTCGACAATCTCTTCGCGAGTCGAGTTGAACTTGTATTTGATGTGGTAGTCCGAGGTACCTATACCGGTGTGTATGCGTTTGTGCTTGGCGTATTGCAGGGCCTCGGCCGCTACCTTGATGTCGTTCTCGACTGCCCGGGTGAGGGCACAGATGGTGGGCCAGGTCACGGCCTTGGATATGGCTACGACAGATGCAAAGTCGCCGGGACTGGATACCGGGAATCCGGCTTCGATGACGTCGACCCCGAGGGCTTCGAGCGCTTTGGCCACTTGTATTTTTTCTACGGTGTTGAGCTGACAGCCGGGCACTTGCTCGCCGTCTCGTAGGGTAGTGTCGAAAATGTACAATCTGTCTGACATACTTTTACACATATATGAGGTTAATAAAAAAAGCCTTTCCCAACATATTCGTGAGAAAGGCTATATACGTTTCTTTATCGGTTTACTGCGCAACACTGATTCTCACTTCTCGTCGGGACTGTTCGATAGAAGATCAATAATAATCAGGTTATTTAGCAGCGATATAGTCATGTCGTATTGGCTTGATGCGATTGCAAAGGTAATTATTATTTCGAGAAAACAAAATAAAAAGACTGTTTTTATTGAGATAGGTTGGTTTTTTGCAATCGATTTCCGCTAAAACGTATCTATTTGCAATTCGAAACCGGGCTCTTAGAAACTGAGCCCCAACCGTACCGATACCAAGTGATTCCCGTTGATGTCCTGGAAGGCTCCCTTTTCGTCGGTGAAGGGTGATACCTGGTAAAAGTTGTAACCGATGAGCAGATGCGACCCGAATCGTTTGCTTACCGAGAGGTTGATACCCAGTCCGGCCGATCCGAAAAATCCGCCTTGATTCTCGCCCTTGCACATCTGATTGCTTGAGTAACCGGCCCGAAAGTCGACAAAGAAGAGAGATTTGTTTTTGAGCAGGTTGCTACGGAACAGCAGATAGATGGGGAGGTACTGGCGATTGCTCGAGAAGGAGTTGTGCAGACCAACACCCAGCCCCAGACACTTGATCATCGACGAGCGATAGCCGGCAAAGATGTCGACATCGAAGGTCGAGAGGTCGTTACCTGCCATGTCGATCGAGGCGCCTACCTCGGCTCCGAAGGTAAAGGGTTTTATCTTTTTGGCCTCACCGAGGTCGGCCAGGTTGCTTTCCCGCATGACATACTGGTTGTTGCCGTCTTCAAAACCTGTGGTCGACTCTTGTGCTGTTGCATTTTGTACCGAAACGAACAGGATAACCGGCAATAAGATACGATATAGGTATTTGTTCATAATGATATGCTTTGTGAAAACGAAGATAGAGGATTTCTGGCGATTAAGCAATCGAAGCGCAAGAAAAAAATTTAAAATAAAAAAACCGACTTGCATGCAGGTCGGTTTTTTTACTGTCTTTACGGGCAGGCAGTTAACCCAAATAAGTTTTTAACAATTTGCTTCTCGAGGCGGTGCGGAGCCGTCTGATGGCCTTCTCTTTGATTTGGCGTACACGCTCACGGGTCAAACCGAATTTATCGCCAATCTCTTCGAGGGTCATCTCTTGACAACCGATGCCGAAGAACATTTTGATAATTTCGCTTTCACGCGGTGTGAGTTGTTTCAGTGCCCGGTCTATCTCTTTCGAGAGCGACTCGTTGATAAGCGAGCGGTCGGCAATGGGGGAGTCGTCGTTGACCAGCACGTCGAGCAGACTGTTGTCTTCACCCTCGACAAACGGGGCATCGACCGAGATGTGACGGCCCGATACCTTCAGCGTATCGGAGATTTTGTCGACGGGTATATCCAACTCTTCGGCCAGCTCTTCGGGCGACGGGCGACGTTCGTTCTCCTGTTCGAATTTCGACAGCGCCTTGCTTATCTTGTTGAGCGAGCCTACCTGGTTGAGCGGCAAGCGTACGATACGCGATTGCTCGGCCAAGGCTTGCAGAATGGACTGACGAATCCACCATACGGCATAAGAGATGAATTTGAAACCTCGGGTTTCATCGAATTTCTCGGCGGCTTTGATCAATCCTAAGTTTCCTTCGTTGATTAAGTCGGGGAGGCTCAATCCCTGATTTTGATATTGTTTGGCAACCGAAACAACGAAACGCAAGTTGGCTCTCGTCAACTTCTCCAAAGCTGCATGGTCGCCTTTTTTGATGCGTTGGGCGAGCTCTACCTCTTCTTCTACCGTAATTAAGTCCTCGCGTCCGATTTCTTGCAGGTATTTATCCAGAGATGCACTCTCCCGGTTGGTAATCGATTTTGTAATTTTTAATTGTCTCATCTTGCAATATAGAGATTTGGGATTGCAAATATAGTATATTTGTTGTTAATAACGTAACAAAAAATGTTTAATTTTGAACGCGTGTCGGTAAAATCCTCGATTTGAGAACCGAGGCTTTATCATCCGCATCAATACAACGCTCGATGGTTCGTTCTGTTTCCCTCGTTAATGATATTTGGAATTTGGATACAGAAACAGGGATAAGGCCCTCGCGAGCCTTATCCCCGGTATGATTAGTCAGCCAAATCTACGGCGTAGTACATCATCTTTCCATTGGGGTATACACCCGTGATGAACATTACTTTCTGGGGTTGGTTCGACTTCACAATCGAGTCGTACATGCTCTCCAGATCGCTTACCGATTTCATGGGGGTGTTGTTGATTTCGAGGATGACAAACCCGTCTCTGATACCGGCCGATTTGAATTTGCCGTTCTTCAGGCCGATAACCTGTACACCGTAGCGGATATTCATCTCTCTCAGGCTCTTGGCGTCGAGCTCCTTGAATCCGGCGCCCAGCGAGTCCATACCGGCGATTTTGGTGATCTCGGTATTACCCTGGCTGTTCTTGAGGGTGAGCGATACGGTCTTCGACTCTTTGCCTCTCAGCAACCCGATTTTGATTTTGTCGCCGGGACGGTATTTGCTCAACTGCTCGGAGAGCATGGCACCGTTCTTGATTTTTACATCGTTGATCGAGGTGATTACATCGCCCTCCTTGATACCGGCCTCCATGGCAGCGCTGCGGTTATAAACCTCGCCAACATAGATACCCTCTTGCACCTCGAGGTTCTTGGCCTTGGCTACGTCGGAGTTGATTTCGACATATCCGATACCCAGCACGGCACGTTGTACGGTTCCGTACTCCTTGAGGTCGGCAATGACCTTGCTCACAATCGAGGTAGGAATGGCAAACGAGTAGCCTGCATAGCTGCCGGTCTCGGAGTAGATGGCGGTATTGATACCTACCAGCTCGCCGGCGGTGTTGACCAGTGCACCGCCACTGTTACCGGGGTTCACGGCTGCATCGGTCTGGATGAAGGCCTCGATACCCATCTTCTGGCTGTGGGGGTTGAGAGCGCTGATGCTACGGGCTTTGGCGCTGACGATACCGGCCGTCACGGTCGAGGTAAGTCCCAGCGGGTTACCTACGGCCAATACCCATTCGCCCACTTTCAGATTGTCCGAATCGCCGAATTTGACGATAGGCAGGTCTTTGGCATCGATTTTAATCAGGGCCAGGTCGGTCGAGGGGTCGGTGCCGATTACCCGGCCGTTGAAGGTACGGTTGTCGTTCAGGGTGATGTCGAGCTTGTCGGCCCCTTCGACCACGTGGTTGTTGGTCACGATATATCCGTCGGGGGTGATGATTACACCCGAACCCAGACCCGTACGGGGTTGAGGCTCGATGTTACGGCCGCCCTGTCCGAAGAAGTATTCGAAGAAGGGGTCGGTAAATCCGCCCATCTGGCTTTGCTTGGGGGTAGAGGTCGACTTGATGCTTACCACAGCATTGACCGTGTTTTCGGCCGCTATGGTAAAGTCGGTCTCGACAGCCGGATGGTTGGCAACTCGTGTGAAGCGGGTGGGCTGTGCATAACCGCTTTCGAGTGGTTGATCCTCGATTTTTGAATTGGCGGATCTATTGATTAAACTGAATGCTCCGATGGTAACCCCGGAACTTAGGATTGCCACTAAAGCAATACCCATCAATTTTTTTCCGTAAGAATTCATAATCTATTTGTTTTAAGTGTTAATATTCTGTTGTATTTAAGTTTTTGTGACGTTAAATTTAATACATTTCTCGTGCCATTATAATCGTGCCAACCTCTTTTTAAGCTCTTTTAATAAGCGGGATAACGGCTTAACAGGGGTTAACGCGGCGTACAAGTAAAAAACGAACTTGAGGGGTGATTGGTATGTCAGATTGACTGTTAAATTATCTATTTGTCAAAAATCGGCTGACACTTTTGCCTTCTTTGCCATTTTTATGCTTATCTTTGTCTCGTACAGCAGGACGGTCTGTCGCTCGCCTTGTGCGGGAGGAAAGTCCGGGCAACACAGAGCACCATATTTCCTAACGGGAAGCTATTCGTGAGGGTAGAGTCGCGTAACAGAAAATAACCGCTGCGCAAGCAGTAAGGGTGAAAAGGTGAGGTAAGAGCTCACCGGGCTTTACAGCAATGTAGAGTGCCGTACGTCTTATGGGTTGTAAGGTTATGTATACCGGCGTTGTAGGGTTGCTCGCCCGATGCCGGGGGGTAAACCGCTAGAGCCCTGTGGTGACACAGGGTCGAGATAAATGACAGACGCTCCCGCAAGGGAGTACATAACCCGGCTTACAGGCCTGCTGTATTTTTTTTTGTGAAATATGTTCCGAGCAATATAAATATATGGCTAAGCGTAAGAAGAAACCCTCGTTTTTTGCTCGAGTCAGTTCGTGGGTGAGGTGGTTTTGGCAATTTGTCTCGGTCGATATATGGCATATTACCGAGTATAAACTGCACATCCATATACTCAAAACCCTGAACCTGTCGGTCCGCTGCTTCCTGAACGAGAAGTTGCAGGAGAAGGCTTCGGCTTTGACCTTCAGTTCCATCCTGGCTATTGTGCCGGCGCTGGCCATGCTCTTCGCCATCTGCAAGGGGTTCGGCTTTCAACACATCATGCAGAGCCAGCTCTTCGACTACTTCCCGGCCCAGCGTCAGGCGCTGGAGTATATGTTGAGTTTTGTCGACCAATACCTCGACCAGATGAAGGGTGGGGTATTTGTGGGGATAGGTCTCTGCTTCCTGCTGTGGACGCTCATCAGTCTGCTGTCGAATATCGAGAAGGCTTTCAACGATATTTGGCAGGTGCAGGGCGGTCGCTCGTTCTATCGCAAGGTGACCGACTACACCTCGATGTTTCTGATTCTGCCCATCCTTATGGTGGCCTCGAGCGGTTTTTCCCTCTTCATGTCTACCATGCTCAACTCGTCGGTGGTGTTTGAGTTCATGACGCCGTTGCTGCGCTGGGTCTTCCGGTTGGCTCCCTACATCCTTACGGCCCTCTTTTTTACCGCCATTTATATCTTCATCCCCAACACGAAGGTAAAGTTCAAGTATGCCTTCATCTCGGGTCTCATTTGCGGAACGTCTTTCCAGATATTTCAATACATATATATATCGGGACAGATATGGGTGTCGAAGTACAATGCCATCTACGGTAGCTTCGCATTTCTGCCGCTGTTGCTTATCTGGATGCAGTTCTCGTGGCTCATCTGTCTGTTCGGGGCGGTGCTTACCTATTCGTCTCAGAATGTAGTCAATTTCAATTTCGAGAAGGAGACCAACCAGATTTCGCGCCGCTACTCCGACTACATCGTGCTGGTTATTGCTACGGTCATCGTGCATCGTTTCAGAGACGGGCTGCCGCCCCTGACCAAGGGGCAGATTTCGCGCCGTTATGCCATACCCATACAGTTGGTGGAGCGGACAGTCGAGACGTTGGAAGAGGCCGGTGTCGTGTCGCAAACCCTCTCGGAGGAGGAGCGGGTGCCTGCCTACCAGCCGGCTATCGACATCAATAAACTGTCGGTAGGCTATCTGTTGCGGGCTATCGATCGCGAGGGCGATGAAGACTTCATCAATAATTTGAAGGACGACTTTCCCCGCGAGTGGCGGGTTATCGTCGATACCCGTCGGCTCATGGAAGAGGCCGGCGACAAGGTTGGTTTGAAAGATTTAGAAATCGAGGAGAGCCGTGTGGAACTCCCGCAAAAATAAACTACGGACATATGAAAAAAGTAATTTCCACGACTGCAGCACCCAAGGCCATCGGGCCTTACAGCCAGGCTATCGAAGCCGGCGGTATGATTTTCCTTTCGGGACAACTCCCCATCGACCCGGCTACGGGCACCATGCCCGAGGGCATCGAGGCGCAAACCCGCCAATCGTTCGCAAACATCAAGGCCATACTGGCCGAGGCCGGTTGTACGGTCGATCACATCGTCAAGACCACGGTCTACCTGGCCGACATGTCGCTCTTCGCCCCCATGAACGAGGTCTATGCCCAACAGTTCTCGGGAGCCTTCCCGGCCCGTTCGGCTTTCGCCGTCAAAGAGTTGCCCAAGCAGGCACTGGTCGAAATCGAAGTTATTGCGGTAAAGGCATAAACTGCAACAAATCGGCCACGATAAAGGTACTGCCGCCTACGAAGATAAGGTCTTCGGGGCGGCTCTCTTTTTGTGCGGCCGTTACCGCCTCTTTTACCGTGGGGAAGCTCCGCCCCTTCAGCCCGGCCTGGGTAGCCAGCGCTTCGAGTTTGTCTTGCGGCAGGGCTCGGGGAACCGAGGCCCGGGTAAAGTAGTAGGTAGCCTCCTTGGGCAGCATGGCCAGTACCCCCGAAATATCCTTGTCGTTGACCATACCGATGACGATGCGCAGCGTGTCGTAGTGCTCGTTGCGTAGTTGGCGGGCAATATACTGCATGCCGCCGGTGTTGTGGCCGGTGTCGCAGATGAGTCGGGGCGATGCCTGCAACTGCTGCCAGCGGCCCATCAATCCGGTGAGCCGGGTGACGTGGGCAAAGGCTTCGTAGACCGATTGGTCGGTGATGCGATAGCCCAGCTCGCGCAGACGAGCCACAGCTGTGAGCACGGTGGCGGCATTCTTCTCCTGGCAGAGGCCGCCCAGTTCGCCGAAGAGGTGGGGATATGCCGGCGAGTCGAATTCCCATCCGCGGGCACTCTGCCGGGCCGAGTCGAAGCGCACGCACTCCTCGGCAAAGAAGATAGGGGCACCCACCTCGCTGGCCTTGTCGATGAATACCTGTTTGACCTCGCCCTGTGCCTCACCGATGACTACGGGGATGCCGTGTTTGATGATGCCGGCCTTCTCGCGGGCAATCTGGGGCAGGGTGTGCCCCAGCATCTGCACATGGTCGTAGCTGATGTTGGTAATCACGCACAAGTCGGGAGTGATGATGTTGGTACTGTCGAGACGTCCGCCCAATCCTACCTCGATGACGGCTGCGTCGACCGCCTGGCGGGCAAAATAGTCGAAGGCCATCATCATGGTCAACTCGAAAAACGAGGGGTGAATGTGGAGCGTGGGAGCCAGATGCTTCTCGGCAAAGTCGATGACCTCCTGGCGGGGAATCATTTGGCCGTCGATGCGTATGCGCTCTCTGAAGTCCACCAGGTGGGGCGATGTATACAGCCCCGTTTTATAGCCGTTGAGCTGCAGTATCGAGGCCAGCAGATGCGATACTGAACCTTTTCCGTTGGTGCCGGCGATGTGCAGGGTGTGGAATTTGCGGTGGGGATGCCCGAAGTACTCGTCGAGTGCTTCGCTGTTTTGCAATCCCGGTTTGTAAGCTGCGCTCCCTACTTGCTGAAACACCGGGAGCTGCCGGTATAGATATTCCAAAGTCTCTTCGTAGTTCATGATCGTCTGTTTAATAGAGAGCATATCCCGCCACACCGGCCAGAACAATCACCAGTATGGGGTGTAGCCGGGTGTAGTGCACCAGCACGAACGAGACGACCGCGATGGCGATACTCAGCGTGTAGTCGGGGAAATTCTCCTTGTTCATAAGCAGCAGGGCTGCCGAGGCAATCAACCCCACGACTACGGGACGTAAACCGGCAAATATGCTTTTGATAATAGGATTTTCTTTGTGCTTGAGGATAAAGTGACTGATCATCAGTACCAGAATGAACGAGGGCAGACACACGGCAAAGGTGGCTACCAGCGAGCCCCACACGCTGTTGCCCGTGGCTACATAGCCTACATAGGTGGCACTGTTGATACCGATGGGGCCGGGGGTCATTTGCGAAATGGCCACGATGTCGGTGAACTCGGTAGGGGTGAGCCACGGTTGGCTTTCGCCATAGTGGATGACCTCGACCGCTTCGTGCTGAATGAGGGAGAGCATGGCGTATCCGCCGCCGAATCCGAACAGGCCAATCTTCAAATAGGCCCAGAACAAGTTAAGATAGACAATCCACATGGCTTATTTCTTTTTCTCGTTATACCGCTTTTTGATGCGACTGATGATGTGATTGTAATAAATGACGCCGCCGATACCACCCAGCAGGACGAACCAGATAGGAGAGATGCCTCCCATCCAGATACCCAGGGCTACGACGATAGGGATGATTACGTTTTTGAGGTTGATGCGGGCTGTCTTGGCGGTCGAGAGTACGGGCGACACGATGAGTGCGACTACGGCCGGTCGTATACCCTTGAAGATGCTTTCGATTACCGGGTTGTCGTAGACCTGTACGAACCAGATGGCGATGGCCAGGATAATCAGGAACGAGGGGAGTATCGTGCCCAGCGTAGCGGTCAGGCTGCCCTTCAGGCCCCGTAACCGGTTGCCCACCAGAATCGAGATGTTTACGGCCAGGATACCCGGCAGCGATTGGGCGATGGCCAGAGCGTCGATGAAGTCTTCGCGCTTGATCCACTGCTGCTTGTCTACAACCTCCCGTTCGATAATGGGTATCATGGCCCAGCCGCCTCCGAAGGTAAAGGCTCCTATCTTCAGGAACGACGTAAATAGTTTCAGATATATACCTGCTTTCATAGGCTTTTGCTCTGTTCGATATGAGTACAAAACAGGGGCAGGCTATGGGTCACAATCGCCTGGCCCCTCTTTTTTAGGCGCTGCAAAGGTACGAAATAATATGGTACACGCGATAAAAAGCTACTCTTCCGTGATGGAAAACTTGGTAACTCTCTCTCTCCGTGGACTCTCTTCTCAGAGATAGGACGATAGAATTTGCTCCAGCTCGTACAGGGGAAGCGCCCCCGACTGCCGCCAGGCAATCTGCCCGTTTTTCCAAAGGATGAGTGTGGGTACCGATTGAATCTGGTAGGCCATGGCCATCGGCTGGTTTTTGTCGATGTCGATTTTAAGGACAATGAGTCTGTCGCCCATCTTGTGTTTCAACTCTTCGAGTACCGGCTTCATCATTTTGCAGGGGCCGCACCATTCGGCAAAGAAGTCGACCAATACCGGCGTGTTGCCGGCAATAATTTCCTGAAATTTTCCCATTGCAATAAGTATTAAACAATCGATATATAATCGTGCAAGTAACGGCTGTGCGAGTCGTTTGGTTCGTTGTACTAAAAGATGTTGTTGTCGTGACAGTCGACCAACCAACGTCCTTCGCGATTGACCAGAACGAGACTGATGCGCCGTATGATTTTATGCTTGTTCGAAAAGAATAGTTTCCCATCGATAAAGAGGGTGTCTTGTGTCGCATTCATCTCCGAACGCGATACGGTGAAGTGAGTGGGTTCGCTCTTCAATTCGTCGCTTTGGCTTCCCACCAGAGTCTCGAACAGGTGTACGGTCTCGACCGATTCGGGTGTGACCAGTTTGCGGGCTTCGTCGAAATTGGCGTTGGTGAGGTTCTCGACAAACGAGATGGCAATCACCTCGGGTCCCACCGGATGCGGGACAGGCGGCGCCGTGAGAAACAGCAGCGGAAAACCGACGGCCAGTGCGGTGAGGGTAAGGAATATGATGCGAACGCGTGTCTTGGCTTTCATTGCGGGTTTGAATTTGATGGTACATGAAGCAAAAGGGGGGAAGTCGTCGGTCGGGTGACCCGTCTGTCGGTACCCTTTTGCCGAAAGTATCCCCCTTCTTTTGTAACGATGTCTGCAGCCGACGGCAAAAGTCTGACGAGCCTGTGATGCTTTGCTTTGGCCGCTTTATCTTTTCTACAAAGATAACTATTTTTTGAAAGGCTTATGAGCTATTTGCCGGGAGTATTGCAATTTTTAGTTTATCTTTGCACATAACGAAGGTTGACAGCCGTTCGGCAAGGTTTGAAGTGAGCCGTTTGGGTATGTAGAAGAGGCCCGGTTGTCGCTCGCCGCGAGTTCCTGATTATATCCGGGTTGTGGGGACAGGCAGTTTTTACCCGGGAGAATTTAATGAAAAGAAGAGTATGAAAGATTCGTTGATAGTCGTTTCGGGCGGCATGGACAGCATCACACTGCTGCACGAGTATGCCGACCGCATAGCGTTGGGGGTATCGTTCGATTACGGGGCCAATCACAATGCCAGGGAGATACCGTTTGCCCGGCTCCATTGCGAGCGGTTGGGCATCAAACACATTGTCATACCGCTCGCCTTTATGAAGGAGTATTTCAAAAGTTCGTTGCTGAGCGGGGGCGAGGCGATACCCGAGGGCCATTATGCCGACGAGAACATGAAGAGCACCGTCGTGCCGTTCCGCAACGGCATCATGCTGTCGATAGCCTGCGGCATAGCCGAGAGCAACGGGCTCAAGCGGGTACTCATCGCCAATCACGGTGGCGACCATGCCATCTATCCCGACTGCCGCTCCTCCTTCATCCGGGCCATGAACGAAGCCATGCGCGAGGGAACCTACGAGCATATCGAGATATTGGCACCCTATACCGAGATTACCAAAACCGACATCGCCCGCCGGGGCAAGCAGTTGCACGTCGACTATGCCGCGACCTGGTCGTGCTACAAGGGCGGCGAGAAGCATTGCGGCAAGTGTGGTACCTGTGTCGAGCGCAAAGAGGCCCTGCGCGATGCCGGAATCGACGACCCTACCGAATACGAAGAATAACAAAAGAACAGAGCATCGATATGTATTACGTTGCAAAGACTATGGAGATTGCGGGAGCGCACGCATTGACGCTCTCATACGAAAGCAAGTGCGAGCAGTTGCACGGCCACAACTGGATTGTTACCGTCTATTGCAAGGCCCGGGAGCTCAATGCCGACGGCATGGTGTGCGACTTCAAGCACATCAAGGACAAGATTCACGGCTATCTCGACCACGGTAACCTCAACGAGTTGTTGCCCTTCAACCCCACGGCCGAGAACATAGCCCGCTGGATAACCGAGCAGATACCCGAATGTTATAAGACCAAGGTACAGGAGAGCGGCGGAAACATTGCCGTCTATCGGGTAGACGACTGTGCCGATGACGATTTTGCCCTATGAGAGTCAACGAAATTTTCTATTCCCTGCAGGGCGAGGGTCGGTTCACCGGCACGGCGGCCATTTTTATCCGGTTGTCGGGGTGCAATCTGCGTTGCAGTTTCTGCGATACCCGCCACGACGATTATACTCTTTATACCGAAAACGATATTGTGGCAGCCATTGCTTCGTATCCTGCCCGGCATGTGGTGATTACCGGCGGTGAGCCTACCTTGCAACTTACTCGCCTGCTGGTCGATAAACTGCATGAGGCGGGGAAATTCGTACAAATCGAGACCAATGGCTCGATAGCTTTGGAGCCCGATGTGGTCGCCGCAATCGACTGGATTACCTGTTCGCCCAAGGCTCTGCCCGTGAAAATCGGGCGGGTCGATGAGCTCAAGGTGGTTTATGAGGGGCAGGATATGGCTCCCTACGAGGCGATGGCCTGCTCGTACGGTGCCTGTCGCAGTTTGCAGCCCTGCGATACCGGCGATGCAGACCGCAATGCCTCTCTGCTCGATGGAGCAGTGGCCTATATCAAGGAGCATCCCGAGTGGCGACTTTCGCTCCAGACACACAAACTCATCCATATTCCGTGAAGAACAATCTCTGCCGAGTCAGGAGGGTGGGAGAGTACCGGGCATGGTCATGGGCCCGGAGAAAAGCTTTTCATATAAGCTGTTTAGATAGAGCCGTTTGACCGAGAAGCTCTATCGGTGTTGTGAGGGAACTAAGTTCCTTCAAGATTTGGTGTATAAAATTTTGTTAAATATTAACAATCGGAATAATTTTAAGTAAAAGCCGCCCAAAATTTTTGCAAGAAAAAAAGATAACATTAACTTTACACAATCAATCAATAATTCAGTTAACCTTAAAAAGAAGAATATGGATATGACTCTTTCAGGCTTGAATCCGACACATTTCCAAGGAGTTGTCGATGGAAAGAAAACAGCCCTCTATGTATTGGTGAACAAGAACGGATGCGAACTGGCCTTGACGAATTACGGGGCTCGTATCGTTTCGCTTATGGTTCCCGACAAAACGGGGAAAATGACAGATGTAGTTACCGGTCACAACAATATACAGGAATACCTCTCTTCGGAAGAACCTTATTTTGGTGCTACGTGCGGCCGATATGCCAATCGTATTGCCAAAGGTAAGTTTACAATCGACGGTGTGCTGTACGACAAGCTGGCCATCAACAACGGCCCCAACACGCTGCACGGCGGTATCAAGGGCTTTAACTTCCAGGTATGGGATGCCCGCCAGATCGATGGCCAGACCATCGAGTTCTCGCGCTTGTCGCCCGACGGCGAAGAGGGATTCCCCGGCAACCTGCGGGTAAAGGTCACCTTCAAACTCACCGACGAAAACGCCGTGGATATTACCTATCTGGCCGAGACCGACAAGGCTACGATTCTCAACTTGACCAACCACTCTTACTTCAACCTTTCGGGAGCGGGCGATCCCTACATCGGCGACCATCTGCTGTGCATCGATGCCGATTACTATCTGCCTACCGACGATACAGCCATTCCCTATGGCGAGAAATCGTCCGTAGAGGGAACCCCGATGGATTTCAGAAAACTCTACGAGGTGGGGAGCCGCATCGACGAGCCTTTCATTCAGCTCATCTACGGCAAGGGCTATGACCACACCTACGTACTGAACAAGAAACACCCGGGCGAGTTTGCCTTCTGTGCCGAGTGCATATCGCCCAAGACGGGCATCGTGCTCGATGTGTATACGACCGAACCCGGCGTGCAGCTCTATACCGGCAACTGGATGACGGGCAATTTCATCGGCAAGAACGGCCAGCGCTATCCCATGCGGGCCGCTCTCTGTCTCGAGACCCAACACTTCCCCGACAGTCCCAACCATGAGAACTATCCGTCGGTCATTTTACGTCCGCACGAGAAATTCGAAAGTCACACCCAGTTCAAGTTTTCGATTCAAAAATAATCAGTTATATAAATTACAATCATTTTAATTTAGTATTATGGATATTGAATTTGTAAGAAGTCGTTTTATCAAACACTTCGATGGCTCTACGGGGTCGGTATATGCTTCTCCCGGACGTATTAACCTGATTGGCGAGCACACCGATTACAACGGTGGATTCGTATTTCCCGGCGCAATCGACAAAGGCATGGTAGCCGAGCTCAAAATAAACGGAACCAACAAAGTGCGGGCTTACTCGATAGATTTGAAAGATTATGTAGAGTTCGGTTTGAACGAGGAGGATGCTCCCCGGGCAAGCTGGGCACGCTATATCTTTGGTGTATGCCGCGAGATTATCAAACGCGGCGGAAAGATTGCCGGCTTCAACACGGCATTTGCCGGCGATGTGCCTCTGGGTGCCGGCATGTCTTCGTCGGCCGCTTTGGAGAGCACCTATGCCTATGCCTTGAACGATATGTTCGACTGTGGTATCGACAAGTTCGAGCTGGCCAAGATCGGGCAGGCTACCGAGCACAACTATTGCGGAGTAAACTGTGGCATCATGGACCAGTTTGCCTCGGTATTCGGTAAAGCCGGCCACCTTATCCGTCTCGACTGCCGTTCGCTCGAGTATCAATATTTCCCCTTCAATCCCGAGGGTTACCGTCTGGTATTGCTCGACTCGGTAGTGAAACACGAGTTGGCTTCGTCGGCCTACAACGACCGTCGTAAATCGTGCGAGAATGTAGTGGCTGCCATCCAGAAGAGACACCCCCACGTAGAGTTCCTGCGCGATGCCAACATGGATATGCTCAACGAGGTGAAGGGTGAGATTACGGCCGAGGATTACATGCGTGCCGAGTATGTAATCGGTGAGGTTCAACGGGTACTCGACGTGTGCGACGCCCTCGAGTGCGGCGACTACGAGACCGTGGGCAAGAAGATGTACGAGACTCACTATGGCATGAGCAAACTCTATGAGGTGAGCTGTGAAGAACTCGACTTCTTGAACGAAATAGCCAAAGAATGTGGCGTGACCGGTTCGCGCGTGATGGGTGGCGGCTTCGGCGGTTGCACCATCAATCTGGTGAAAAACGAACTCTACGATCACTTTATCGAAACGGCCAAAGCCCGCTATAAAGAGACCTATGGCCGTATGCCCAAGGTATACGACGTTGTCATCTCCGACGGAGCCCGCAAGCTCTGCTAAGTGGTAGAAGAGATAACTCGATAGAAAAAATCCCCGGCGTGTCATGCACACCGGGGATTTTCTTTATACTATATTGGTCTCGGCCTGTGTTTAATAGGCTTGTGTGCTCCAGCCTCCGCCCAATACCTTGTAGAGATTGACCATGGCCAGATATTCGTCGCGTATGGCATTGCTCAGCCCGATTTGAGCGTCGAAGAAGTTACGATGAGCATCCAGTACGTCGATGTAGCGGATTACCCCGTTGAGGTATTGCAGTTGAGCCAGGTCGACATATTTTTGGGCCGCTTCGTAGAGGTTGAGTTGCAACTCCGAAGTGCGCCGCTTCTTCTGGTAGGTGATGACGGCATCGTTGACCTCGCGAAAGACCTCGAGCACCTTCTGCTCATAGGCATAGCGCTTTTCGTCGTATGCCGCCAGGGCAGCCTTGTATTGCGCCTTCTTCTTCCCGAAGGTAAAGAGCGGGGCTACCAGATTGCCTGCCACGTAGGAGAAGGGCGATTGGAAGTAGCCTCTCAGTTCGTCGTTCTCGAAACCACCCACCAGATTGATGGTCAGCCTGGGAAAACGGTCGGCATAGGCAATGCCTACCGAAGCCATGGCCGATTTGAGCTGCTGTTCGGCCTGTCGCACGTCGGGGCGTCGTTGCAGCAGAGTAGAGGGGAGACCTATGGGAATCTCTTCGGGAAGCGAGGCGTTGAGGTCAAATTTTTTCCGTTCTATCTTTGAAGGATATTCTCCCGACAGAACGGCTATTTGATTCTCTTTCAAGGCTATTTTCTGTTCCAGATTCGGGATGAGGGCCGATGCGTTGGCCAATTCCACCTGAGCTTGTTGGTAGGCCGTCTCGGAGGTGAGACCACCCTCGAACCGCAGGCGGGCCTGGTTGACGCTCTCCTCGCGGGTTTCGACCGTCTGCAACACAATTTCGAGCTCTTGGTCCAGTGCAACCAGTTCGAAGTAGGCGGTGGCCGTTTCGGCAATCAGAGTCATCTGCATGGCCCGTGCAGCTTCGACCGAATTGAGGTATTCGGCTGCTCCTTTTTTCTTGCTCCAGCGCAGGCTGCCCCACAGGTCTACTTCCCAGCTCAGCGAGGCTTTCAGGCTGAGTTCGGGTTCGATGCTGGTCTTTTCGCCGTAGTAGGCATTGGTCTCGCGGTCGGCAAATACCTGGCCTCCGATCGAGGGCCACAGCGACGCCTTGCTCACGCGGTACAACTCCTCCATTTGTCGGATATGCGCTTCGGCTGCCCGCATGTTGCGGTTGTTGTTCAGCGTTTTGTCGATGAGTTTGCTCAGGGTCGAGTCGGAGTAGAGCTCCCACCAGGCCATATCGGCCAGCGTGAGGGTATCGTTTTCTCCCGCGATGATTTCGTCCGGCAGATTGAGCTCGGGCGCCTGGCAGCGCTTCTGGATGGAGCAACCGTTCAGAAGCAACGCGGCCAGCAGTATGAATAGAACTATTTTTGTCTCTTTCATCGTTTCATCAGTTTAAATTTCAGCTTGTATACCCATACAAAGAGCAGGGGAACAAAGATAATACCTATCGTGATGGCCACAATCATACCGAAGAATACGCCGGTACCGATGCCTTGTCGGCTGGCCGAACCCGGACCGCTGGCAAAGACGAGCGGCAACATACCGAGGATGAAGGCCAACGAGGTCATTACGATGGGGCGGAACCGCAGGTGTGCGGCTTTGATTACCGCATTGACTACGTTGTTGCCTTTCTCCACCTCCTCTTTGGCAAATTCGACGATAAGGATGGCGTTCTTGGCCACCAAACCGATGAGCATGACCAAACCGATTTGGAAGTAGATGTTGTTTTCGAGCCCGCATATCCAGTTGCCCAGATAGGCTCCCACACCGGCAATCGGCAGGGACAGAATCACGGCTACCGGGATAGACCAACTCTCGTACTGGGCTGCCAGGAACAGGAAGACGAAGAGCAGGGCCAGTGCCAGCACATAGCCGGTTTGTCCGCTTACATGCTTCTCCTGATAGGAGAGGCCGCTCCATTCCACACCGATGTTGGAGGGGAGGTGCTTCTTGGCAATATCCTCGAGGATGGTCATCACCTGGCCCGAGCTGTAGCCCGGAGCCGCTTCGCCCGATATGGTAGTCGAGGTGAACATGTTGAACCGTCGTATCGTACCCGGGCCGGTCGTGTACGAAGTAGTGCCGAGGGCCGTGATGGGTATCATGGCGTTGTTGCTGCCCTTGACGAAGAATAGGCCCAGATTCTCCTTGTGAGCCCGGTAGGGGGCTTCGGCCTGGATGTAAACCCGATAGATGCGGTTGAACATGTTGAAGTCGTTGACATAAATCGACCCCGTAAAGGTTTTGAGAGTCGAGAATATATCGGAGATTTTCACGCCCAACATCTGAGCCTTGTCGCGGTCGACATCGAAATAGAGCTGGGGAATATCGTTCTGAATCGATGAGGAGAGGCCGCTGATTTCCTTACGTTGCGAAGCGTAGTAGAGCAGGGTATCGGCCGCCTGTTGCAGGTTTTCGTAGGTAGCGTCGCCACGGGCCTCGAGTACCATCTCGAAACCTCCCGAACTACCCAGACCCGGGATAACGGGCGGTGTGCTCAGGTAGGCTTTGCTTTCGGGATATGTGTTCAGTTCTTCACGAATCTCTTCCATGATTTCGCGCAGGTTCGACGACTTGCGCTCTTCCCAGGGCTTGAGAATGACGGTCAACTGGCTGCGCGACTGGTTGGTACCCACACGAGGGCTCGAGCCGGTCACGTTGAGCACATAGTCTACATCCTTGCGCGACATCAGATAGTTCATGGCCCGGTCGGTCACGGTCCGGGTACGCTCGAGGGTAGCCCCCTCGGGCAGCTCCAGCTCGACAGTGAAGTATCCCTGGTCTTCCTGAGGCATGAAACTTTGAGGTACTACCTTGTTGAGCAGCCAGATGGCAATCAGGGAGAGCCCGAAGGCTACCAGCACCCGGCGCGGATTTTTCAGGCCCTTGCGAATGAGTCGCTCGTAAAGCCGGTTTCCGAGTCCCAACCACAGATTGATATAGCGGAATACCTTGTTTTTCTTTTTACCCGAGGCCGGACGGAGCAGCAGGGCACACATGGCCGGACTCAGCGTGAGGGCGACCACGGTCGAGATGAGCACCGATACGGCAATGGTGATGGTAAATTGGCGATAGAGCTGACCCGTGATTCCGGCCAGAAAGCTCACAGGCACAAACACGGCGCACAATACCAGCGAGGTGGCAATAATGGCACTGCCCAGTCCCCGCATTGCCTTTTTGGTGGCGGTATAAGGGTCGAGGTGCTCTTCATTCATGATACGCTCGACATTCTCGACTACCACAATGGCGTCGTCGACCACGATACCGATAGCCAGAATGAGACCCAACAGAGTCATCATGTTGAGCGAAAACCCGAATGCCAGCATGATACCGAAGGTACCGATCAGCGAGATAGGTACGGCAATCACGGGGATAAGGGTAGCCCGCCAGTTCTGCAGGGAGAGGAATACCACCAGAATAACCAGAACAAGAGCCTCGAACAAGGTGTGATACACCTCGCTGATCGATTGCGAGATGTAGGAGGTCATATCGAACGGAATCTCGTAGGTAATGCCTTCGGGGAAGTTGCGGCTGATAGCCTCCATCTCTTTCTTCACCGATTTGGCTACCTCCATGGCGTTGGCTCCCGGCAACATGTTGATGTTCAGCACGGCAGCATTACCGCCGTTGATACCGCTCTCGGTGTTGTACGACTGGGCTTCGAGCGAGATGCGGGCCACGTCGCGCAAGCGGGTCAGCGACCCGTCGGGGTTGGCCCGAATCACAATCTCTTCAAACTCGGCTACCGACGACAATCGCCCTTGTGCGATGATAGGGGTGGTCACGTCGATGTTTTCGATGGGTTGTTGACCCAGCACACCGGCAGCCGATTCCCGGTTCTGGTCTTTCAGGGCCTTTTGCAGGTCTTCGACCGTGAGTCCGAGGTTGGCCAGTCGGTCGGGTTGAACCCATATTTGCATGGCGTAGTAGCGACTGCCGACATTCGACACGCTACCTACGCCCTTGACACGTCGCAGCACATCTACTACGTTGAGTGTCGCGTAGTTACTCAGATAAATCTCGTCGAATTTCGGGTCGTTCGACAGCAGCGTAACGGTCATCAGCTTGCTCGAAGCCTGCTTCTCTACCGAGATGCCGTTTTGTACCACCTCGGCCGGCAGACGGGCTTCGGCCTGCTTGACCCGGTTTTGTATTTCTACGGCCGCCAGGTCGGGGTCGGTCGATATGTCGAAGGTGATGGTTGCCGAAAAACTACCCGAGTTGCTGTTGGTCGACTCCATGTAGAGCATACCGGGGGTACCGTTCAACTCCTGCTCGATAGGTGTGGCTACGGCTTGGGTAACGGTTTGGGCACTCGCTCCCGGATAGGAGGCCGAGACCTTGACTACCGGGGGAACAATCTGGGGATATTGGTCTATGGGGAGGAGGATAAGGCCCAATACACCCACAATTACGATCACGATTGAAATGACAATCGAGAATATGGGCCTGTCAATAAAGAAGTCCGATTTCATAATGCACTAATTTTTGGGACTTTCTTCTTTTTTGGACTCTTCTCGATAAATGGCCGGTATCACCTTGTCGCCGTGGGTAAGTTTGTGGTATCCCTCTACAACGATGTTTTCGTTGGGGACAAGGCCACGCTCTATGATTACGTTGTTACCCACTTCGGGACCGAGTTCGACCATCCGGCGTTCGGCTACGCTGTCGGTTCTTACGACAAAGATGTAGGCGCCGCCCTTTTCGATAATGATTGCCTTGGTAGGTACTACGACCGCTTTTTCCCGTACATCGAGCAGAAGTCGCACTTTGGTAAACTGTCCCGGCAGCAGGATGTGCTCGGGGTTAGGCATCTCGGCACGAACCGAGAAGGTACCGGTTTGCGGGTCGACCTGCGGGTCGGCAAAGTCGACGATACCCCGTTGCGGGTAGGCCGAGTTGTCGGGCAGGGTGATGGTGATATAGGGTTCCCACGTGCGGGTTGTATCTTTCTGTCCCAGATTCACGTTGCGGGCTTTACTTTTCAGGTAGTCTAGCCCCGTCATGCTGAAGTCTACGCGCACCGTGTCGCTCTTGACCACCGTAGCCAGCAGCGACTGTCCACCCGGGCTCACGAGGGTACCTATGTCGACATTACGTTCCGATATGTAACCCGAGATGGGCGAGCTTACGGTTGTATACCCCAATGCTGTTTCGGCTTGGGTGAGGTCGGCTTCGCTCATCTCCACCTCGGCCTTGGCGCTCTCGTACGAAGCGATGGCGTTGTCGAGGTCGAGTTGACTGGCAGCATTCTGCTGGTAGAGGGGGCGTATACGCTCCAGGTCACGCTCGGCTTTCAGGGCCAGAGCCTTGTTCTTGTTCAACTGAGCTTTGGCTTTGTTGGCTCGGGCCTGGTACAGTTTAGGGTCGATAATGAAAAGTGGCTGACCCTTTTTTACATAGGTGCCTTCGTCGAAAAGCATTTTCTCGAGGAAGCCCTCGACCCGGGCCCGTATTTCGACAAACTGCTGGGCTCTGATGCGACCCACATATTCGCCATAAATCTCTACATCGTCGGTCTTCACGGGCTCTACTTCTACAATCGGCAGGTTGGGAGCCGGAGGTGCCGGTCGCAAGAACCAGTATAAGCCACCGCATATCAGAAGCAGGGCTATACCTATATATATCCACGAGCGTAACGAAATGCGGCGAAGTTGCTCTCGTAGCAGCAAAATGTAACCACCGATTCTTCGGGCCGTGCGCCGAATATTCTCAAAAGAAAGTTTTGTCATAAAATTTAATTCGTTGTTTTTTAGTGTCGAAACACAGTAATCCTAATTTAATGAAGAATGGAATGGTTTGCAAAAATACACTTTTTCCCTTTTATATGCGTTATTCTATTGCAATATTTAGAAAAAGAATCGCGAAAAATGGAGTTTTTTTTGTTTTATTCCAATTTAAATCGGATATTTGCAGCGGCTAAAATTTGATAAAGGCCCTTTTTTTGTAAAAAATCAATTTACAAAAAAGAACATATTTTATTTTACTTAAAAAAATGCTTCTGTTGAGTGGTTAAATTACTGAATATAAATGAATTTAAATTTTAACAAATTGACTCTTCGTACCATGATTACACAAAATAGAAAAAAAATATTTTTTTTTACTAGGGGAAAATCGGGAAATGGAGTTATTTAATATATCGTGAGAAAAAATAGCAAACTATATATAATGTATAATATGCCAGAAGAACGAACCATGAAAAAAACATTTCTTTTTTTGCAGGGAAATCAAAAAAATATTTATATATTGCAAGCGTTTTCTATTTGGAACGTGTAAAATTTGTTGTATGGGTTTTTACAAGTGATAGCTTTTCTTGAATAAAAATAGCATAATGATAATATATAAAGCCTATGGAGATTAAGTAATAGTTTTTTTAATGAGAGAGGTAAATTTTTTTTAGTATTCGAATACCTATAAATGCACGTATGTATAGAAGAAATCTAAAAGCAATTATTGTAGCTTTTGTACTGGTTTCAGGTTTTGGAATCGGTACCGCTGCGCATGCCAGTGCAGCCCCGGCTGTGGCGTCGAGTACGACACAAGCCCAGAGTGTAAATCAGAATGTAGCCGCAGGTACGAAAGTGGTTACGGGTACGGTTACCGACCCCTCGGGCGAGACTCTTATCGGTCTTACCGTAAAGGTTGTGGGTACCAACGTAGTCGTAGCAACCGATATCGACGGTAACTATTCTATCAAGGTTCCCGCAGGGAGCAACGAGTTGGAGTTTTCGTATATCGGCTATGAGACGATAAAGAAAGCTATCAACGGACAGAGCAAGATTGATGTAGTGATGGACAGCAACGACAAGCTGCTCGACGAAGTGGTGGTAACCGCCATGGGTATTACCCGTAAGGAGTCGTCGCTGACCTATGCTACTCAAGAGATCAAAGGCGACGAGCTGATGAAAGTACAGGATGCCAACTTTGTAAACTCACTGCAAGGTAAGGCTGCCGGTGTAACGATTACACAAAGTGCCGGTGGTGCCGGTGGTACTTCCAAGATTCTGTTGCGTGGTAACAAATCGGTTATGGGTAACAACAGCCCGCTGATTGTGGTCGACGGTATTCCTATGACCAACCAGATTGGTGGTGCCGCTTCGGCATGGAGCAGCGATGGTAACTCTCTTACCTATTCGAGCACGGCCGAGGGTGGCGATGCCCTTTCGCTCATCAACCCCGACGACATCGAGAGCATCAACATTCTGAAAGGTGCCAATGCCGCCGCCCTTTACGGTAGTGCTGCTGCCAACGGTGTGTTGATGATTACCACCAAACGCGGTAAAGAGGGTAGTGTCACGGTGAGCGTGAACTCCAATGTAACTTTCGAGACTCCGCTGGTTCTCCCCCAAATCCAAAACACCTACGGTGCCGATGTCAACGTGGCTGCCAATCAGCTCTCTACCACGAGCTGGGGTAAGAAGGTGTCGGATATGACGGCCGACGAGCTCGCCTACTCGGGCGCTCATCTGCGTAATTATACCCAAAACGATATCGCCGACTTCTTCGATACGGGTGCCACCTACAACAACTCGGTTTCGGTAAGCGGTGGTACCGAGAAGGTTCGTTCCTATTTCTCGTATGCCAACTCCTATTCCGATGGTATGGTGCCACACAACTCGTATCAGCGTAATACCTTCTCGTTCCGTCAGAACTACTCGTTGTTCAACAAGAAATTGAATGTAGACCTGTCGTTGAACTATGTACACGCCAATACCAAGAACCGTCCCGGTGGTGGTACGGTCATGAACCCCTTGTACGACTTGTATCGCATGCCGCGTAACATCGACATGGACTACTATCGCAAGAACTATCGGGGCGAAGGTACCTGGACCTCCAATATCTATGGCTACTACAACGACAAGAGAGAGTGGATACCCAACGGTACCACCCAGTTGTCGGGTCCCATGCAACAATGGGCTTATTTCTCGGCCGGCAACAACAACCCCTACTGGATTACCGGCATGAACCGGAGCGAAAACACCGAAGAGCGTGCCTACGGATCTATTTCGGCCAGCTATGAGATTATTCCCGGCTTGAAGGTTCAAGGCCGTTTGAACATGGACCGTGCCAAATACAAAGGCTATACCAACCGCTACGCAACCACCTGGAACGTAGCTACCATGGAAGATTACGGTATGTATGGCCAAGACCTCTATTGGAGCAACGATGTCTATGTCGATGCCATGTTGAGCTACAACAAGGAGTTCAAAGATTTCTCGGTATCGGCGTCGGCCGGTTGGGTAGGGCACACCGTGAAGGGCGAAACCCAAAAGATGTGGAACCGCGCTACCTACTTCTCCTACACCTCGATGAACGAGCTGCCTACCCGCATCAACTTCTTCGAACCCACCGCTTCGTGGGGTGCCGGTAACGTAACTACCTACAGCCTCTCGTCCAACTGGGACAAGGGTCTCTTCTTCACCGGTCAAATCGGTTATAAAGATTATGTATACTTGGAAGGTAGCTACCGTCAAGACTGGTATCGTGCCTTCAAACAGTTCGAGTATCGTGGTACGCCCGATAACTACGGTTACTTCTCGGTAGGTGCCAACACCTTGATGCACAAATACATCACCATGCCCGAGTTCATCACTCACCTGAAGCTGCGCGCATCGTATAGTGAGGTAGGTAACTCGATTCCCAACGAGGTATTCAGCATGGGTTCTGAAAACCTGGCTACCGGTGCCATCGCATCGTCGACCTACGGCTACTTCGACAACCCGCTGCCCGAAACTTCCAAATCGTTCGAGGCCGGTTTCGATGTATCGCTCTTCGAGAGTGCCCTCAACTGGGATTTGACCTACTATCACACGCAACTTTGCAACAGCTACTTCCTGCAAACGACTACGGGTGGTAAGTTGAAACCTGTAAATACCGGTATGATTCGCAACCAAGGTGTCGAGACCACGCTCTCTTACTCGCTCAACTTCTCGAAAGACTGGATGTGGAGAACCTCGGTCAATTTCTCGTACAACGACAACAAGATTGTGAAAACCTTCAAGGACGACCAAGGCAACCCCGCCAAACTCGAGCAGAAGATTGCCGGTGGTAACATCGTGGTTCGCTACGACGAAGGTGGTTCTTATGGCGACATGTACGCTCTCGACTTCCGTCGCAATGCCGACGGCAGCATCTGGTTGAGCTCCGAAGGTGCTCCCCAGGTAAGTACGACCGACTTTGTCTATCTGGGCAACATGAACTCCAAGTTCCAGCTGGGTTGGGGCAACACCTTCACCTGGAAAGACCTTTCGCTCTATTTCCTGATCAACGGTCGCATCGGTGGTAAAGTCATTTCGCTCACCGAGGCTTACCTCGACTATCAAGGCGTTTCGAAACGGGTAGGCGATGCTCGCGACTATGCGGCTGCTCACAACCTCGTGTGGACGTCGCCCGACGGTTCGGTTACGAAACCGGGTATGATTATGCCCGACGGCAATGTGGCTCCTATCCAGGAGTACTATCAGACCGTAGGCGGTAACTACATGGGCTCGCAATATGTGTACGACGCCACCAATTTCCGTCTGGCCGAACTCTCGCTGGGCTATACCTTCCGCAATCTGTTCGGCGGTGTTATCCGCAACCTGTCGCTCTCGGTTATCGGCCGCAACCTCTTCTTCATCTACAAGGATGCTCCGATCGATCCCAATATCGCTCTTTCGACCAAAAACGGTTTGGGTGCATTCGACATTTTCAATATGCCGGCAACCCGTTCGTTTGGTGTGAATTTGAAAATTGATTTTTAAGTCGTAGCTAATAAAGAATAGAAATATGAAAAAAACCATTTTAACGGCATTTTGTGCCATGCTTGCCGCTGCAAGCCTGCACTCGTGTTTGGATTTCGATATGCCTACCGATACCTTTACCGGCGGTCAGACCGATTTGGACCCGGTCGTGTACAAAGGTAAGGCCGATAGCATAGACTACTGGAAGAATATTTCGGAGGAGGGTTTCAACGAAGCTCAATCGCAGTTGAGCCAGTATTTTGGCCAGATGCAAACGGCTCAATATTATCTGCGGGGCGGTAAAGATGGGCAGTACCCGGGGCCGCACCAATACCAATATGTTTACAACATCACGGTCGACAACTACGCCGGCTATATGGTAGTACCCCACAATTTTTCACATGGTCAGGGTGGCTTGCTCAACTCGACCTATGCCTACAACCAGGACTATTGCGATGGCCCTTATGGTGCATTCCTCGGTATCAAGAACAACATCGCCAACATGATCAACCATCCTATGATCGATTCGATTCCCGAATTGAAAGCCATCGGTCTGTTGATTTTCGACTATTCGGCACAAGAAATGGTCGACCTCTACGGGTCTATCCCTTATTTCGACCACAAGGCCAACAAGGAGAGCAACCCCTTTACCTTCAACAAGATGGAAGAGATTTATATCTCTATCGTGGATAACCTCGATACCATCAACGCCTGCTTGAAACATTTCGAGACCCGTCCCGACTGGTATAAGGCCGGAGTACAGTCTATTCTGTCGCAGAATGATGTAATATCGCAAGACAAGAGCGTAGAATCGTGGCGCCGGTTGGCCAACTCGTTGAAACTGCGTATGGCCGTGCACATTGCGAAGGTACAGCCCGATAAAGCCAAAAAATGGGCCGAAGAGGCTGTTCAAGCCGGTGTGATAGAAACTACAGCCCAAGAGATGTATCTCGATCCCCTTATGTTGGGTTATACAAATCCTTTGTCCGAGATTGCCATCAGTTGGGGTGATACTCGTCTGAACGCTTCGTTCGAGAGCCTGCTCGCCAGCCTCAAGCACCCCTATCTGGAGTATGTGTTCGACAAGAACAGCAATATTATTGTCAACAAGGACGATCCGAATGACATCATGCAGGCCAATACCCGCATCATCGGTCTGCGCGCTGGTATCCGCATGAGTCCGGGTCAGGCCTACAAGGACAATTTCCGCATTGCTTACTCGTCTATTAAAAACAACCCCGAAATGGCCGGTGCTCCGCTCTATGTGATGAAGCTTTCGGAGGTGCAGTTCCTGCGCGCCGAGGGTGACTTGCGCGGCTGGACCATGGGCGGTAGCGCACAATCGTTCTACGAGGCCGGTATCCAAAACGCTCAGGTAGAGCATCGTTGGACTCCTCTCTATCCCAACTATGTCGACGAGTATATGAGCCTCGAGGCTGCGGTGCCCTATAAATATGAAGACCAGTATGACCACAGCAACGACATTGAGAGCGTGACGACGATTGGCGTGAAATGGAACGAGGGCGACTCGAAAGAGACGAAACTCGAGAAGATCATTACCCAGAAATATATCGCCGCTTTCCCCTATTCCTACGAGGCTTGGAACGACTTGCGCCGCACGGGCTATCCCAAACTGTTCCCCGTGTTGAATGTCGAGGATGGCGACGATAGTCTGGTACAGGGCGACATTATTCGCAGAATACCTCTGCCCGGCCGTGACACCTCGGTGGGTATGAACGATATCAACACCTCGGGTATCGAAGCTTTGGGTGGCGACGATAAGCAGGGTACCCGGGTATGGTGGGACGTAGAAGGTGCCAATATCTAAACCGTATAGTTCGGGAGCGAGGGGGCTTTCCCCCGGGAAGGCCTCTCTCGCTCTTCGCTATAAAAATCACAAATTACTAATTACTAATTTTTTTAATGTTTTTATCATGAAGAAGTTTACTGTATTTGGTGCGGCTTTGCTTTTGGGCTTGGCTGTGAATGTGCAGGCTCAGGAGGTGGAATACCCTGCGTCTGCATCGACCGATCTTTTTGACTTTACTCCATGGGACAACGAAGCTTTGCTTGTCTTGTTTGCCAATGCGGCAGACGAGGGTCGCAAGTATCCTACCCCCGAAGAGTTTGAAGCTGCCGGTTTCAATCTCGACTTGGAGTTCTCTCGCTCGCACGTGCGTCCGGCCACCATCATGGAGGATTCCGCCAAAAACATCGTAGAAGGTGTGTATCCCACCCGTCGCTTGTGGATGAACATTCCTACCGGTCAGGGCGACCTGATTGGTGGTTATCCCAGTTCCGAGTTCCACAACGACGTGTACTCCATGTGGAACTACACCAACTTGTTCGGTGCCTGGAACCACAGCATTCTGCAAGCTCCCGGTTCGTGGGCCGATGCCGCTCACAAGAACGGTACCCACATGTTCTCGGGTATCAAGTTTTTCGAAAGCTGGAATCCTGACGGAACATCGGATGAGTATGTTAAGTTTATTACGACCAAGAATGAAGACGGCTCTTTCCGGTATGTCGATGCGCTGTTGAATGCCTTGATTTATCTGGGCCTCGACGGTATCAACTACAATTTCGAGGATACGGGGTATAGCCAAGCTGACGTAAAGGCTTTCCACAAAGCCCTCTACAAGAGAGCTGCTGAAATCGGTTTCGACAGCTTCCACATTGGTATATACACAAGTAGTGCGATATTGTCCGCTGGCAATGCAGATGCAATATTTGGTACAACCTCAACCGGTAAGACAGCCGACCTGATGCTGAACTACTCGATGAATGACATCACCCCGTATGCAGCTCAATCTGTAAAGGCTGCTGAAACGGCCATGGGTACCGCCGACGGTCTCTATGCCGGTGTGTGGATGGTAACGATGAACCGCTCTTGGACGCGACTGACCGGAAGCGAAGAGGCGGATCGTTGCGGTATATGTCTGTGGGGCGAACACAAAGTGAGCCGTATCTTCCAGTACACGATAGGTAACTCGCTGATGGAGTTGCAATCCAACTATCAGGAACTGTTGGAGAAAGTATTCAGCGGCTCCAATCGCACGCCGCTCAATCGTCCGGCCATTTCGAACATGCCCGGTGCGTTCCAGGTGGCTAACTCGGTAGGTACCGCCTATCAGTTGAACAATTTCTTTGGTCTGGCCGAGTTCATTCCCGAGCGTACGGCTATTCAGGGCGACCTGCCTTTCAACACCAACTTTACGCTGGGTAACGGCGATTTCTATGCCTACAAAGGTAAAAAGACGCTGGGCAGCTGGTACAACATGGGTCAGCAAGACTATGTACCTACCTATCGTTGGGTCATCTACAACACGGGTACCGAAACCCTCTCTAACGACATCAAGGCCGAGTTTACTCACGAAGATGCTTACATCGGTGGTTCTTCGTTGCGCCTGAAAGGTACTCCCACTTCGACGGGTGCCGACGTATGGTTGTATCGTGCCAAACTGAATGTTTCGGCCGGTAATCCTAAAGCTAAAATTGCTGTGAAGACGGGTGTTGAGGGTACCAACGCTTCGAACCTCTACCTCATCTTGAGAAAATTCGACGATTCGAACTGGATGGAATTCCCCGTAGGCGACCTGGCCGGTGCAACCTGGGAAGAGAAAGAGATTGCTCTTACCGGTATTAACACCGGCGATGTAATCGAATACATCGGTTTCCGTGTGAAAGGCAGTGCTGCCAGCGACGATTATAAGATTATGGTTGGCCAGCTCATGCTGAGCGACGACCGTGCTGCTTCGACTCCGGCCAGCATCGATGGCGAAAGCATCATTGCCGAGGTGAAAGAAGAGACTACCTCTTCGTTGTCGGTGAAACTCACTTGGGAAGTAGATCCTACCGGTTTCACGCTTGCCCGTAAAGACTATGGCATGATTTACAACGACGAGGTGAACATCGACCATTTCGAAATCCTTTACAAGAATGGCGAAGAGGGTCGTGTATCGGAAGTAGGTCGCACCTCTACCTGGTCGGCTTATGTAGGTAACATTCAGTTCGAAGATGCCAGCGACGAACCTTACATCGGTATCCGTTCGGTATCGAAAGACATGAAGACCTATTCGCCCATCGAGTGGGTTCACATCGCACGTTCTACCGAAACGTTGCCCGAGGCTTCTTCTTCGCAATATCCTCCCACGTACATCAATACGGCTTCCGACGGTTATCAAACCGCTTTGAAGATTCGGTTTATCGAAGAGTTGACGACAACGGGTGCTACGCAGAATATCAACTATTCCAGAAGCGACTCTGTGGGCGGCGACAACTACGTATATGCCGAAGATTGTGTACTGAAAGTAGAACAAGGCCAACAAATAAAATTGCACCTCGATGCTTATGGTAATGGTATAATGGACCAATATGCTCCAGGTTATGATGCCGAGACTAACGATAACCTGAAATACTGCTTCGGTATAGGTTATATCGACTGGGATATCAACTATCAGTTCGATGCATCGGAGGGTAGTGACGAGGTTGTGATCGAATGCGGACAGTTGAATGCCGGTACGCCTGCAATTGCCGATGGAATTGACTTTACAATCGATGTTCCCGAAGATGCTGCCGTAGGTATGACTCGTCTCCGTATCGTATTCTCGGATGCCTGGTTCCCGCACCCCGGTCCCACGGGCGCTACGAATAAAGGCTTCTCGATCGACTTCCCGGTTGAAGTAAGCGGTACGAACCCGGGTCGTGAACCGGCTGCAAGCTATACCGAATTCCGCGATCAAGGTGTTGCCGACGAACCCGAAATGAACGAAGTATCGGGCATCGAGAACGTAGTCAACGAAAACGGTGGTCTCTCTGCTGTTTCGTCGATGTATCCCACGGTTACGAGCGATATGATCTACTTCAACAACGTAGAAAAGGCTTGGATCTACACTGCCGACGGTCAATTCGTTAAGTTCTTGAAGAACAACCCCGAATCGGCTAATGTATCTGACCTCTCTGCCGGTGTTTATGTAGTGAAGATGCAAAACGGTCGCGTAATTCGCAACCAAAAGATGATCAAAAAATAATCTAAGATTGTTTTAGATTATAATCAGTCTGAAAAAGACTGCCTCTCTCGAAAGGTTATCCGATGTGAATCGGATAACCTTTCTTTTTTTTCCCGCCAGGGAAGAATACAAATGGAGTGGGGTAGAGTGAGGAGATGGGTGAAACAGAAAAGGCATTGGCAACCGCATGAACAACGATTGCCAATGCCTTTATTGTTTTGTCGGGGTAGCGGGATTCGAACCCACGACCCCCTGCTCCCAAAGCAGGTGCGC
>NZ_CAMMHD010000007.1:0-134382 GCF_946496565.1 uncultured Barnesiella sp. | reverse complement strand
CAAAGATACACCCTTTTTCTTTTCCCTTCCAAATTTTTCAGCAACTTTTTTTCAAAATTTTTTCAAGGATGCCATCAATCACCTATTGATCTGCACCTTACAAAAATTTTTTTTGAAGGTTTTTGCCAGCTCCCGGCAAACAGCCGGACATATCCCTACCCTTTTTCCTCTACTTATAGAGTATAGAGTGCAAGAGTCAGTCGACTTTTTTCTGTTTACCGCTAAACTCCTGAATGTCGAGGCGGATGATTTCGGTCCGATGAAACGATTTCTCGGCATACTTCAACCCGACTTCCTTATCGTCGGGCGAATACTTATCCAAGAAAAGCCGGAGGGCATGTCGACGCTCATCGGCCGAGAGTCCGATTTGTGCCCGACACTTGACAACTATACTCTCGTAGCCGGTCGTAAACTTGTCGGACACGACATGCGTGCGGCCTACGACACAAAACGAGGCCTCGCGATGCAGCTTGATGCTGTTGAGTTTTTTCCCTTCGGGAGCACAGTGCAAATAGATGTGGTCGTGCCCATCCCACACATAATTGATGGGGATGCCATAGGGGTTACCCTGGAGATCGACCAGAGAAAGGAGCCCATACTCGCCTTTCTGCAAGAGCTCCCAGGCACGAGGTTCGTCGAGCAAGCGATCTTGCCGACGGACCATGGTGTTGTCGTAAATCATCTGTTTGCCGTATTATTACCAAAGGGTCATTTGCGAAGGGTCGACCTGATGCGACTTCTTTTGCTCCATCGCAGCCTGCTCTTCGGCTTCGCGTCTCTTCTTCTCTTCTTCCTTGCGCTTGGCAATCATCTCGGGGGTATCGGGCCGAGTAGGTATCAGCCAATTATCGCCAAAGCTGTCGAGCCCCGGAAAATCGTCGTCGACAGAGTCGACCTCGACCTTCTCGGGCGCTTTGGGCTTGCACCGGGATTTCCTGGCAGGTTTCGGCTTCTCGACCGGCTGTGCAGGCTCCTCCTCGGGCTCGGGTTCCGACTCTTGCCGGGGAGCTTCGGGCTGTTCCGGTTGCACAGGTGTATCGGATTGCGGAGCCGTCTCCAGCAACGATTCGGGTACAGACTCGGCCGGCTGCTCGGAAACCGGTTCTACTGCGGGGACAGGTTCAACCTCGGGCTCATCGCTTTGCGGAGTATCGAAACTGATTACCGTAGGCTCTGGTTTCTCCACAACAGGCGGTACATCGACTGTCGGCACTGGCTTTTCCTCGAGGAGCTTTGCCGCCTGAAGGGCCTCCATCTGCGACAACAGCTCCTGACGCTGGTTGCGCAAGGCTGCTACCAGAGCATTGGCACTCTCCAAATCGGCTTTCAAGGTATCGAGTTCGCTCTGTCGAGTTGCAGCCTCCTGGGCCCGACTCTCCAGCCGCTCGTTGCGCTGCGCCATCTCGCCCAGCCGGGTTTGCAACCGGGCATTTGCCTCGCCCAACTCCTGTACGGTTTTGGAGAGTTGCGCTATACGGTCGTCTTTCGAGGCTTTGACCTGCTCAAACTGCTTGAGCTTGGCCTCGACTTCGTCGACCACCTTCAGGCCATTGCGCGCTTCGGTTAAATCGGCTTCGAGGACCTCTATCTGTTTGGTCTGTTGAGCTATCATCTCGTCTTGCCGGGCCAACTCTTTGCGAACCGTCTCGAGTTGAGCCTTCGCCTCCTGTTCCTTTTCTCGGGTTTCGGCCAGGTCGGCTTCGAGCGTCTCTATCTGTTTGGCCAACTGAACCATCTTCTCTTCCTGACGGGCCAATTCTTCGCGAGCCTTCTCGAGCTGAACCGTCGCCTCCTGCTCCTTTTCTCGGGCTTCGGCCAAATCGACCTGAGCCTGCTGCAAATCGTTGCGGAGCTGCTCGGCTTCGGCCGAATTGCCGGTCTGTTTCTTCAGCTCTTCTCTCAACTGGGCCACCTCGGCATAGGCAGCGTCGACCTCTTCCTGATGGACGGTCGAGACCTTCAGCTTATTGACCAGACTCTTGTTCTCGAGATCGAACTGCTCGCGCTCGGCTTCGAGTGTGGCGATACGGGCCTCCAGCTCGTGCACCTTGTCGGTCACGGCGCGTTTCTGCCGCTCGGCACTCAACTGAGCGCTCTGCATGGCATTGCGCTGCTCCTCGAGCTCCTTCACCTTGACCCGAGCCTCCTCGACCTCCTTCGTCAACGCCTTGTGCTTGTTCTCCCACTTGCGGACAACCCACTCGCGAGAACGGGCATTGACATCGGCCACGAACTTTTTGAACGGCTCGTCGAGCTGCTCGAAGAGGTATTTTTTCTCGGCATCCTTATCGAGAGCGGCCACGACATACTCGGGCAACGAGCGGTTGAGCATCTCGACCATCACCTCGAGCATGGTATCGGGCAACTGTATTTCGCCCGACTCTTCGGACCGGGGCACCTCGGTATTATGCGACGGCTCTGCCGGAGCGGCCGACTCGGCGTGCTCACCTTGCGACTCCCGCTCACGAACACAAGCATTCGTAATGTTTTCGGCCGTATAGGGCTGCGACTCCATTTCATCGTCTTCGCCAGAGAAGCCCAAGGCTCTCCCCATTTTCTTAAATATCGACATAACTTATTCTTCTTTTTTATTTTCATTCAGGTCCAGACCCGGTTTCGTGACCAGCCCCTTGCCCTTTCGTCCGTTAATCTCTATCAATACAGGTTTCTCAAACTCCACTATTCTCAAAGATGCCGATTCGTACACCGCCGGCAGACTGTCGAGATAGGCCTCGTCGTAATAGCCATCGCCGGCAAACGAGTTGACTGTGAAATAGCCCACCCCAAACGAGGTGAGATTCTGGAAGAAGTGAGTGCCTTGACTCGGTTCTATCCGATAGTTATCTAGCGCCGACTCGACAATGAGCCGTGCCGACGAGATGTGGGGCCACTTGACCGGAATACCCAGCGACGAGTCGCTCGAGCCCCACCGGCCAGGACCTATCAAGATGTAATACTCTTCCCGCTCGGTAAAGGTACGATTTATTTTCTCGATTTCTCTTGCTATATTGACATTATTTGAAGCCTTGAAGTTTTGCGACTTCACATACACGATATGACGCACGTTGTCCATGATGCCGTGCCCCAGAGCGGTATTGCTCTTCAAAATGGTCTTTTCGTCGGGTACATCCATCACGTTGTCGTTGAGCATCTCCTTCATGTCGACAATAGGCCGTATCTGCAACCAATAGACCGTACCCGGATTCCCGTTCGTACCGAGCAGTCCGGCAAACTCGATTTCGACCGGGCGTCCCATCTCGCGACTGCCCACCGTGAGCATCGTATCGAGAATGGGTGCCAACGGAAAAGCATTGTGCTTGAGTATATTGGCGAAGGTAACCACCTTGCGGCCACCCTCGTAATAGCCGTCTCGAATAATCTGGTCCATCGGGTCGTAAGTCGAAACCATCAGCCGCAGCGAGTTATCCTTCTCGGCATCGCGCACCGAGAGTTTGAGCAGATTGAAGCCGTCGTCAATCGAGAAATTCTTTTCGCTCCGCTTCATGTCCAGCGCATAAAAGCGAGTCTGTGTATCGCGCAGCGCCAGGTCGAGGGTGCTGGTTTGCAATATCTTGTTAGGGTGCCGGGGCGAGAAGCGCAGACTGCGGCCGCCGTCGACAATGTATTTGCCCAGACCGACAGCCAAATCGACCACGCCATCCTCGGCCTTCTCGTCGTTGATGGGATAGTAGTTGATCGAGCGCCCTACCCCGGCAAACGACGGGTAATAGCGGTCGCCATACTGGTTGCCCACCACCTCTTGCAGGATGATGGCCATCTTCTCCTGGTCGATGACGTTGGAGGTGGCCGTCATATAGGCCTTGCTGTCGGCATAGAATACCGAGGCGTAGACGGCTTTCACGGCGTCGAGCACCAGCCGCAGCATCTCCTCCTTGTCGTCGAGAGCCGGAATCATGTAGGTCGAATAGATGCCGGCGAAGGGTTGATAGTGCGAATCTTCGAGCAGGCTCGACGAACGCACGGCAATAGGTTTGCCCACCACGTCGAAGAAGGCCAGCAGGTCGGGCTTCAGCTCGTCGGGGAGCTTAGCCTTGAGAAACTGCTCCAGAATCTCTTCGTCGGGTATATCGGAGAGCGCCACCTGATAGAGGTTGTTGCTCTCCATAAAGGTGTCGAATATATCGGTACAGAGCACCACGGTCTTGGGCACCGTCACATTCACCCCCTCGATGTCGTCGAAGATGGGGTTTCGCTTGATCATGGCGTCGATAAAGGCCAGACCACGCCCCTTACCACCCAACGATCCTTCGCCGATGCGGGCAAAGTTGGAGTACTTGTCGAAACGGTCGCGCTTGAAGATGGCCACGACCCCCCGGTTCTTCATCTTGCGGTACTGCACGATGGCGTCGAAGATGAGCTGCCTGATTTCGGAAATCTCGCTCAGGTCGGTAATGCGGCGCGGCTGCAACGCCTCGGCCATAGGGAATATGGCCCGCGAATAGAGCCAGCGCGATATGTGGTTGCGCGACGCGTGGTAGTAGAGCGACTCGTCGGGGATGATGTCGATATTGTCCTGCAGGTCCTTGAGATTCTTGATGGTGACAATCGGTTCGCCCGTGTGGGGGTTGATAAAGGTGAAGTCGCCAAAACCGAAATTTTTCAGAATCGTCTTCCGCAAATCGACCGGCAGTTTCTTGGAGTTCTTGTCGAGGAACGAGGCGTTCAGCCGAATGGCATCCTTGTGGTTCTCCCACTCCGACGACTCGATGATAAGCGGCAGATAGGGGTCGCACGAGCGTACATAGGAGCAGAACTTGATGCCGGCCTTCTTGTCTTTCACCCCGGCCCGGATAAACGACACGTCGGAGATGATGCCCAGCATATTGCCCGAGTATTTCTCGTAAATCTGCATGGCCTCCTCGTAGGTACGGGCCAGCATCACCTTGGGGCGCCCCCGCATGCGCAACATGCGCTCGTGCTCGTTCAGCGCCTCGGTCGAGAATATCTGCGACTGCTTCAGCACAAAGTTATAGAGGTGGGGCAATATGGAGGAGTAGAACCGGATGGAGTCCTCGACCAGCAGGATGAGCTGCACCCCCACCGAGGTGATGTCGACCTCGGCATTCATCTTGTCTTCGATGAGCTTGATGATAGCCACCAGCAGGTCTACGTTGCCCAACCAGCTGAACACGTAGTCAACACCGCTCAGGTCTTCCTTGGCAATGCGCCTCGACACCTCGTGCGAGAAGGGGGTGAGCACTACAATAGGTATATAAGGATAGAGGCGCTTCATGGCCTTGGCCTGGGTGAAGGTCTCGGAACAGTCGACCCCCGGCATGGTAATGATGAGGTCGTAGCGCTTCATGGCCAGCTCTTCGAAGGCCTCTTCGTTGGTCGTCACCTGCTTCACCCGCGGGGGAGAACTCAGGTTCAGCGACACATATTCGAAGTAAATCTGCTCTTCGACCCGCCCGTCTTCCTCCATGATAAAGGCGTCGTAACGGCTCGCAACAAGTAAGACATTGAAGACCCTTTTTTGCATTAAGTTAGCAAAAGAGGTATCTTTCAAGTATAATTGATTTATATTTGGCCGATTCATTGTTCTATTGTCGATTTTGGCTTACAAAATGCCATTCCACTTTATTACGATTTAATTGTTCAAAAGTAGTAAAAAAAATTTTTTTATCCATAGAATTATGTACATTTGCAATAAGAGAAACGAGTATCTCTCCCAAGGAGGTACCCAACCAAGAATTTAACTTAACAATATCGCGACTATGAACATCGAGCACATCATGACATCATTGGAGGCAAAGCACCCCGGTGAGTCGGAGTATTTACAAGCGGTACACGAGGTGTTACTCTCTATCGAAGAGGTATACAACCAACACCCCGAGTTCGAAAAAGCCAAACTGATCGAGCGGCTTGTCGAACCCGACCGAATCGTTACCTTCAAAGTACCCTGGGTAGACGATAACGGCGACATACAGGTAAACCTGGGCTACCGCGTACAATTCAACAATGCCATCGGCCCGTACAAAGGCGGCATTCGATTCCACGCATCGGTAAACCTCTCTATATTGAAATTCCTCGGATTCGAGCAAACTTTCAAAAATGCACTTACCACGCTGCCCATGGGCGGTGCCAAAGGTGGTTCGGACTTCAGTCCGCGCGGCAAATCCGACGCTGAGGTCATGCGCTTCTGCCAGGCCTTCATGCTGGAGTTGTGGCGCCATCTGGGCCCCGACACCGACGTACCGGCCGGCGATATAGGGGTAGGCGGCCGCGAGGTGGGCTACATGTTCGGCATGTACAAGAAACTCACCCACGAGCACACCGGTACATTCACGGGCAAGGGCCTCGAATTCGGCGGTTCGCTCATCCGTCCCGAGGCTACCGGTTACGGAGGTCTCTACTTCGTAAAACAGATGTTGGCTACCAAGGGTATCGACATCGCCGGCAAACGCATCGCCATCAGCGGCTTCGGCAACGTGGCCTGGGGTGCTGCTTCGAAAGCTACCCAACTGGGCGCCAAGGTGGTTACCATATCGGGCCCCGACGGCTATGTATATGACCCCGACGGAATCTCGGGCGAGAAGATCGACTACATGCTCGAGTTGCGTGCTTCGGGCGAAGACATCGTAGCCCCCTATGCCGAGAAATACGGTGTGCAATTCTTCCCCGGCAAACGCCCCTGGGAACAGAAGGTCGACATCGCTCTGCCTTGCGCTACCCAGAACGAGCTTGACGAAGAGGATGCCAAGAAACTGATCGAGAACGGCGTCATCTGCGTGGGCGAAATTTCGAACATGGGTTGCCGTCCCGAAGCTATCGACCTCTTCATCAAACACCGTATCATGTACGGTCCGGGCAAGGCAGTCAACGCCGGCGGCGTAGCTACCTCGGGTCTGGAGATGACTCAAAACGCCATGCACATTTCGTGGACGGCCGAGGAGGTTGACCAACGCCTGCACACGATCATGAGCGACATCCACGCCCAATGCGTGAAATACGGTACCGAACCCGACGGCTACATCAACTACATGAAGGGCGCCAACATCGCCGGCTTTATGAAGGTGGCCAAAGCCATGATGGCTCAAGGTGTCATCTAATCAAGGAAACCGACAAACCTATCTATACAGAGAGAGCGACCCCACACGGGGGCCGCTCTCTTTTTATCTTCCTATTTTTGTTTCTGTACTTGTATTGCGCACAATGGTATCGCCACCTGCAGATAATCCGCACCGAACAGAAGCCTTGGAGACCACGCCCGTGAAACGGGGGTACCCCTCCTGCTCCATCGACCAGTGAAAGCCGACACATCGAAGCCGCAGTTCGCTCAGAGCACCTTCACCAAATCGAGACGGTCGTCGCGCAACCGGGCCGTAGCCCAACTGATGGAGGTGATGGTATAGAGACTGCACGGATGCACATCGTCGGCCATGTGGCGCAAATAGACGGGATTCTGAATGATGGCTTCGCCCACGGTAAGCAACCGGTTAGCCTCCAACTGCTCGCGTATGGTGCGGCAAAACTCATCCTTCTCAGATTCAAAATCGAGCGAAACGACAAAAAGCACTCCTTCACAAAAAGTGGTCAACGACACCTCGCGCTGAAATGGCAATATGTTGTCTACCCTATTGTCTATGGTCAGGTAGAGAATATGCTTGTTCAACAGAGAGCGTCTGTAACATAACTGATGTGAGAAGAATCCTTTTTTCATAATTGCTAATCTGGAGCTATTTTTTCAAGTTTCCTAATTTTCTTATCGGTGCACGATTCCCCGACTTGTTTTCGACGGGTCGTTCGGGCAGCGACTTCTGCCCGCTTACCGCCGGAATGCGGTTGTTGTAGTGGCGCCGGATGAGCGACAGACTGTCGACATACATAGCCGACGGTACCGGCTGAACGGGTAACACGACATATCCGAAGAGGCGCTGCAACGAGGCCACGGAGTCGGACTGCAACGGCAGCGTGCACCACCCCTCCCGATCGACATCGACCTGATTGTAGACAATATCGTTGTTGCTATGCCGTATGGCCATGTAGACCTGCGGCTTCACCGCCAAACGGGGCATGAAAAGCACCTTGAACCGCAACTCGAAGTAGTCGCGAATGCGGAAGTTCTCGTCGGGCACGATTTCGAAAGCGAGCAGATTGGAGGCCTGTCGCGTATCGAATACATGAGCCCGCTTCTGTTTCCACACATCCACACTGTCGCCGGGTTGCGACATGGTCTGCGAGTTCTCCTCGGCCAGCAGTTTCTTGGCCTCGTCGTTCTCGGTCTGGAGCCGTTCTATCACCTGCTCGTATATCGCCATGTAATCTTCGATATGATGCCCGTACCACACCAGGTTGGTATCGAACTGTTCCTGCGTGATGCCGTGCTTCAAGAAAACCGCCTCGCGCAACTTCTTCTTGTCGGCATTGCTGCTGTACAGGTTGTAGTTCGATTCGATTACGGCCTCGGCCTTGTGCACGTCGACCAGCACATCGACCATCTTCTTTTTTCCGATTACATAGTCGGGGTCGTGACTGCAGGCAGCCAGCACGAAAAGCGCCATGACGAGATATACCAGCTTTCTCATATCGTTACTGCGGTTTGGCCTCCTTCTTGTGGTCGGTAGAGAGATAGCGGTGATAAAACAGAATGAGACATACGACACCGACCGAGATGGCCGAGTCGGCTATGTTGAAGACCGGGCGGAAGAACTCGAAACGCTCCCCGCCGATCCACGGCATCCAGTCGGGCCAGTAGAAACTGAAGAGCGGGAAATAGAGCATATCGACCACACGCCCGTAGAAGAGCCCGGCATACCCCTCGCCCGGGACAAACGAGGCCACCATCGGCGGTATGGGATTGTCGAACAACAGCCCGTAGAACAGACAGTCGAATATGTTGCCGGCCGCTCCGGCGATAATCAGGGCCAGACAGACAATAAAGCCCGTGGGCATCTGCGGCTTGTTCTTCACCCGCCACAAGACCCACACCAGCAACACGACAGCTACGATGCGGAACAGCGTAAGGAACAGTTTGCTACCCACCTCCATACCGAACGCCATACCGTTGTTCTCGATAAAGGCAATGTAGAACCAGTCGGTCACATGAATGGCCTGGCCTATATACATGTGGGTTTTCACCCATATCTTCACGACCTGGTCGATAATGAGTACAAGCACAATCACCACGAGGGCAATCTGGCCTTTGGTCAATTTCTTCATCTTTTCTCTCTTTTTCAAAAAAACAGATTCGACCTTCGTGCTTTTCTACGGCGAGAAGAGCGACCGAAGGTCGAATTGTATCAGCATATCGCTTCGATAAGTTTCGTAAAACGGGCATACCGTCCCGCGGCTTCCCGCAGGGAGCCGACAGGCAAAAGCGCGGCCCACTTATTTTTTGCGTCCATCTACCTTCGCATCTATGCCCAGCGTGGCATGAGGAACAGCCCGGAGTCTCTCTTTGGGAATCAGCTTGCCGGTTTCGCGGCAGATACCATAGGTCTTGTTCTCGATGCGCACGAGTGCAGCCTGCAAATGTTGTATAAATTTCATCTGACGTTGAGCCAACTGTCCGGCCTCTTCCTTGGAAAGCGTACTTGCACCCTCCTCCAGCACCTTGAATGTGGGCGACGTGTCGGTTACATCGTTACCGTCAGTATTCATAATCGAGGCTTTCAGCAAATCATAATCCCGATAAGCCTTCTCGAGCTTCTCGTTGATAATCTGTCTAAACTCTTCCAACTCGGCGTCGGAATAGCGTGTTTTTTCACTCATAATTATTATTGGTTAAAGTTACACATTCCATCGGTTCATCCCCCTCCGGGGGTGCCTTACGTCAGGTCAAATATAACAGAAATATTACTATGGCTCTCTATTATTTCACGGATTTAACAATTTTGATATTTACCTTGAAGGTGTCGAAATCCAACTCGCTGACACCCTCGCCCAAGAGCGTGTCGACAATCTCGAAGGTATTGGCCAGCACCTGGCGCGACATGTAGTCGCGATACTCCTTCACGGCCTGGTCGGTCTCTTCGTTCGATGCGATGTAGACGTCGATCTTGTCGGTAATATCGAAGCCCGAGGTCTTGCGGATGTTCTGGATGCGGTTCACCAGTTCGCGGGCCACACCCTCGCGACGCAACTCGTCGGTCACCGTAATGTCGAGTGCCACGGTGAGGTTCCCCTCGTTGGCTACCAGCCAGCCGGGAATATCTTCCGAAATCACCTCTACGTCGCCCTTCTCGATGGTGGCCTGCTGGCCGTCGATGTCGAAGGTAAACGAACCGTTCTTCTCGAACTCGGCAATATCGGGTTGCGACATGGCGGCGATGGCAGCAGCCAGCAGCTTCATGATTTTGCCGTAGCGCGGGCCCAGTTTCTTGAAGTCGGGTTTCACGCGTTTCACCAGTATGCCGGCGGCGTTGTCGACAAACTTCATCTCCTTCACGTTCACCTCGCTCAATACCAGGTCTTTCACGGCCTCGATGTGAGCCTGCTGGTCCTGATTGAGAACCGGCACCATGAGGGTCGTGAGCGGCTGGCGCACCTTGATGTTGACTTTACGACGCAAAGCCAGTACCATCGAGGTCATGCTCTGGGCAATCTGCATGCGCTCCTCGAGTGCCGAGTCGATATAGCGGTCGCAACTTACGGGGAAGTTGGCCAGATGTACCGAACGGTTGTCGCGGCCGGTGGCCGTAGTGAGGTCGGTGTAGAGGCGGTCGGCATAGAAGGGGGCAATAGGCGCCATCAGTTTGGCTACCGTCTCGAGGCAGGTATAGAGGGTCTGGTAGGCCGAGAGCTTGTCGTCGGTCATGGCACCGCCCCAGAAGCGTTTCCGGTTCAGGCGCACATACCAGTTGCTGAGGTTGTCGTTTACAAAGTCGGAGATGGCACGTCCGGCACGGGTGGGCTCGTAGGCCGAGAGCTGCTCGTCTACCTCCTTGATGAGCGAGTTGAGCAGCGAGATAATCCAGCGGTCAATCTCGGGACGCTTCTCTACGGGAATCTCGGGCTCGGCAAAGGTGAAGCCGTCGACATTGGCATAGAGGGCAAAGAACGAATAGGTGTTGTACAGGGTGCCGAAGAATTTGCGGCGCACCTCTTCGATGCCGTCGAAGTCGAACTTGAGGTTATCCCACGGCGACGAGTTGGTAATCATGTACCAGCGCAGCGGGTCGGAACCATATTTTTCGATGGTGCTGAAGGGGTCGACGGCATTGCCCAACCGCTTCGACATCTTGTTGCCGTTCTTGTCGAGCACGAGACCGTTGGAGACTACGGCCTTGTAGGCCACGCTGTCGAATACCATCGCGGCGATGGCGTGCAGCGTGAAGAACCAGCCACGCGTCTGGTCCACACCCTCGGCAATGAAGTCGGCGGGATAAACCTCGCGTTTGTCAAAGGCCTCCTTGTTCTCAAACGGATAGTGTATCTGGGCATAGGGCATGGCACCCGAGTCGAACCACACGTCGATAAGGTCGCTCTCGCGCTTCATGGGTTTGCCCGAAGGCGAAACGAGCACGATGTCGTCGACGTAGGGACGGTGCAAATCTATCTTGTTGTAGTTTTCGGCCGTATATTCGCCCGGTACGAAACCCTGTTTCTTGTAGGGATTCTCGGTCATCACACCGGCGGCGATAGCCTTTTCGATTTCGTTGTAGAGCTCCTCGACCGAACCGATGCAAATCTCTTCGCTGCCGTCCTCGGTGCGCCAGATGGGCAACGGGGTACCCCAGTAGCGGCTGCGCGAGAGGTTCCAGTCCTGCAGATTCTCGAGCCATTTGCCGAACCGGCCCGAACCGGTCGACTGCGGTTTCCAGTTGATGGTGTTGTTGAGCTCAATCATGCGGTCGCGGCAAGCCGTGGTGCGGATGAACCAGCTGTCGAGGGGATAGTAGAGCACCGGTTTGTCGGTACGCCAGCAGTGGGGATAGCTGTGTACGTGCTTCTCGATTTTGAACACCTTGTTGGTCTGCTTCAACATCACGCAGATGTCGATGTCGAGCGTAGCGTCGTCCTCGGTCAGTGCCGGGTCGTAGGCGTTCTTCACGAAACGGCCGGCATACTCGCGGTAAGCCTCTACGTTGACATTCTCCTTCACAAACTCGGGATCGAGGTCTTCGAGCAGGTAGAACTTACCGGTCATGTCGACCATAGGCCGGCGGTTGCCGTCCTTGTCGAGCATCATCAACGGGGGCACGCCGCTGGCTTTAGCCACCCGGTCGTCGTCGGCACCGAACGTAGGTGCAATGTGCACGATACCGGTACCGTCTTCAGTAGTCACAAAGTCGCCCGTGATTACACGGAAAGCGCCCTTGCCGGGATTTACCCACGGCAACAGTTGCTCATACTCCATGCCGGCCAGGTCGCTGCCCTTGTATTCGGCTACGACTTTCCAGGGGATGAGTTTGTCGCCCGGCTTGTAGGCGTCGAGCTCCAGGTCGGCAGCCTTGGCGTTGAAGAGCGTGGGCACGAGTACCTTTGCCACAATCACGCTGATGGGCGCACCGGTATAGGGATTGTATGTCTGTACCAGATTATAGTCAATATTGGGACCTACGCACAGCGCCGTGTTGGAGGGCAAAGTCCAAGGCGTCGTGGTCCATGCCAGGAAATAGGGCTCACCGAAAGCCGCCATCTCGGGACGCGGATTGCGAATCTTGAATTGTGCGATACAGGTTGTATCCTTCACATCGCGGTAGCAACCGGGCTGGTTGAGCTCGTGCGAGCTGAGGCCGGTACCGGCAGCAGGCGAATAGGGCTGAATGGTGTATCCCTTGTAGAGGTAGTGTTTGTTGTAGAGTTGCTTGAGCAGCCACCACAGCGTCTCGATATAACGGTTGTCGTAGGTGATGTAGGGGTTCTTCATATCTACCCAGTAACCCATACGGTGCGTGAGGTCTTCCCACTCGCGGGTAAACTTCATCACATCTTTGCGGCAGGTAGCGTTGTAGTCGGCCACCGAAATGGTCTTACCGATGTCTTCCTTGGTAATGCCCAGCGCCTTTTCCACGCCCAACTCTACGGGCAAACCGTGGGTATCCCAACCGGCCTTACGCATCACCTGAAATCCCTTCATGGTCTTGTAACGGCAGAAAATATCCTTGATGGAGCGAGCCATTACGTGGTGAATACCCGGCATACCGTTGGCCGAGGGGGGACCCTCGTAGAATACAAACGAAGGACAACCTTCGCGGGTTTCCAAACTCTGATGAAAAAGGTCTTGCTTATCCCATTGATCCAGAACCTCCTTGTTGATTTCGGAGAGGTCGAAGTGAGAATATTCGGTGAATTTCTTGCCCATATATTTCTGAAATAATATTTACTTAAAAAAATCGGCACGAAGATACAAAAAAAAGCTGTAACCATGAAAGAAACAGCTTTATATTCTTTTCCGAAAGAAAATCATACGACCCCGTTACAGGTCGAGCGGAGCCTCTACCCACTCGCCCCGGCTCAACTGCCACACGGCGGTGTAGCCGGCACGGGCCAAGGCGTGCAGGGCTTCGGGGCGGCCGGCATTGATTTTGGCCGGATAGTGCGCATCGGAGTTGACGACCACCCGGATGCCCATCCGGTGCATCTGCTCGAAATAGTCTTCGTTGGGAAAGAAGCGGCCGCGCGTGGCAAAAGCCTTGGTGTTGACCTCGACCAGCAGGTGGCGCGAAGCGATTGCCTCGAGGTAGTCGTTCACCAGCCGCCGGTACCACGCCTCACGGTCAAGTCCGGGCCGATAGAGCGAGGCATTGAGGCCTATCTTGTCGAGGTGCCCCAGAAAGTCGAACCCACCCAACTCGATCAGGCGGAACGAACTGCGGTAGAAGCGACGCACCGCCTCGTCGACATCGCCTCCGAAATAGGTATCGACGTAGCCTCTGAAACGGTCGGGAGATCCGTCGGTGTCGATAGGAGTTCCGTCGGGGGTGACAATGTAGTGCACCGACCCGATGCGGTAGTCGAGCGGCAGCTCCTGAAAGTAGGGAATCGAGGGGTTGAAGGTGTCGTCGAGAAAGTCGATTTCGAGCCCCACATAAAGCTCTATCTTCGACGCATAGAGCGATTTAAGCCGATGAAACTCATCGAGATAGTCAGCCAGCCGCTCCCGGTGCATGTTGCAGTTGTTGGCTACCGGGAAGGGGGCGTGCGACGATATGCCGTACGAGGCAAAGCCCTCGGCAACGGCCTCCTCGACAAAGTCGGCCATGGGGGCGTGCCCGTCACAAAACTCACAATGCGAATGATAATTGGTCAACAGATTCATATCATCTTCTTAAAGATTCACGGCCCGGCAGCGAGCGTTTGAACCGAACGAACAAAACGGTTATCGCCAGCGTGACGACAAAGGCGGCGCCCAGCGAAATGCCATAGGGAAGCCTGAACCCTTCGCGGGCAAAGAGTATATAGGTAACCGTCACCAGGGTCATAAACAGGGCCGGGACAAAGGTAATCCAATAGCATTTGCGTTCGCGGGCCAACCACACGGTGAGGGCCCACAGGGTGAAGACGGCCAACGTCTGGTTGCACCAGGCGAAGTAACGCCACAGCACCTCGAAGTCGATCATCATCACCAGCCAGGCCAGGGCAAAGATGGGGAGCGAAACCAGCACCCGGTTGCGTATCTTCTTCTGGGAGATGTGCAGGAAATCGGCCGCAATCAACCGGGCCGACCGCAGAGCCGTATCGCCCGAAGTAATGGGAGCGGCAATCACACCGAGCATGGCCAGAATACCGCCGAAGGTACCCAACCACCCTACCGATATGTCGTTGACCAGAATAGCCGGGGTCTTACCCGTCAGATAGTCGGAGAGCGCGGCAAACGACCCGTCGAAGAAGGCGATGGCGGCAGCCGCCCAGATGAGGGCCACGATACCCTCGACCACCATGGCGCCATAGAATACCCGGCGGCCCATCTTCTCGTTTTTCAGGCAGCGGGCCATCATGGGCGACTGGGTAGCGTGAAAGCCCGATATGGCTCCACACGCTATCGAGATGAACATCATGGGGAATATGGGATTCACGTCGGCATCGGGCCGGGTGTAGGCCATGGCTTCGGTAAACTCGGGTAGACTGTCAGGGCGCAGGAAAAGCGACACCATGATGCCGATGGCCATAAAGAGCAGGGCAAACCCGAAAATCGGGTAGAGCCGCCCGATGAGCTTGTCGATAGGCAGCAGCGTAGCCAGTATATAGTAGCCAAAGATGATGGCAACCCACAGGGTCGTGGTGGTACCTTCGCCCGTGAGCAGGTCGAGCAGATTGGCAGGATTGATGACAAAGACAGCCCCCACAAGCACCATCAGGAGCAGCGAGAATACCCGCATCACCTGCTTGATGCCCACACCCAGTTCGTCTCCTACGAGTTCGGGAAGGCTGGCGCCGTTGCGCCGCACCGAGAGCATACCCGACAGATAGTCGTGCACGGCTCCACCGAAGATGGTACCGAAGACAATCCACAGGTAGGCCGAAGGACCGTAGAGGATTCCCATGATAGCCCCGAAGATAGGGCCCAGCCCGGCGATGTTGAGGAACTGTATGAGGAAAACTTTCCACGTGGGCATGGGGATATAGTCAATCCCGTCGGTCGAAGCATAGGCGGGGGTCGTCCGGCTCGGCTCTACGCCAAACACCTTCTCGACCCAGGCACCATACACAAAATAGCCTGCAACCAGCAGCAACAGGGCAATACAAAAGGTTATCATACTACAAATATACTTCTGCTTGTCAAATACTCTTTCACGAAAGAAGAATCTCGCACTCTTTCAAAATGCCATTGATACAAATCGAACGAAATCTTTATCGCCTCTTTTTCATGGAATCGTACAAAGGTAAAACCTTTTTATCATTCCGACAACCTATTCAAAAGAAAAAAGCCGCCATTCCTGCGAGAATGACAGCTTCCTAAGTTTTTATGACGCTATTCACTCCTTCACCGGGAGCACCTCGATCCAATAGTCGTCGGGGTCGTGAATGAAGTAGAGCCCCATCGCCTCGTTTTCGAAGCAGACGCAGCCCATCTCCTTGTGGAAGGCCCGCACCTGGTCGTAGTCGCCCTCGACCCGCACACACAGGTGGCTCTCGTTCTCGCCCAGTTCATAGGGCTGGCCGTGGTCGCGCAACCAGGTGAGTTCGAGCAGGAAGGGCGACACGCCGTCGGAGAGATAGACCAGCACGAACGAGCCGTCGGCAGCCTCTTTACGGCTTACCTCATGAAAGCCCAACGCCTTGTGATAGAAGGCGATGCTGCGGTCGAGGTCGGTCACATTTACATTGAAATGGTCGAATTTCGATTTTATCTCCATAGTCGTAGTATAAATTATAGAATGATTATAGAATAGTTATTGAATAGTCACACTGTCGCCCGTATGGCTCAACAGCACAAAGTCGGCCCCGTGCTGCCGGGCTATGGGTGCAAAGGCTTCGGCCTTGGCGACTGCGGGATAGAAGTGCATGGGCACGAAGAGCCCTACCTCGAACCGCTCGACAAACTGCCGGGCGCCCCGCATGTAGTCGCTACCCAGCCGGGCATCGACGGGAAACATGGCCACGTCGAACCGGGCCACCGTCTGCCCCAAGTAGTCGAGCTCGGCCCGATAGGCGGCCTCGGCTTCGCGCACCTCCTCCTCGGTCGACTCGTCCGTCCAGTGCCAGTTGTTCAGGTCACCGGCATGAAATATCACACGGCCGCCGGTCTCGACCTCGAAAGAGGCGCCCAGGTCGGTCGACCCGAAGGCGGTCACCCGCACCCGCTCGTCGGCAAACGACTCGCCCCGGCTCAAAAATGCCGCGTTGGGCAGATGGACCAACTCGCTGCGGCTGTCCATCTCGCGGGGAAACAGGTAGCAGATGCGGCTGTTCAGCCGGCTCCAGGTCAATATCTCGGGGTTGTAGTGGTCGCGATGCTCGTGCGACACCAGCACATAGAGCGGCTCGCCACGGCGAAGCACCTCGTCGAGGATGGCCTCGCCCCCGCGATAGTAGTCGAAAACGACGGCAAAGCCATCGGCCTCGAGCAAAAAGCCACTGTGAAAAAGATAGGTCAGTTTCATCGTCTTACACTTTTCCATAAAAACGTATATACAACACGCGGCGGGTTATGCAGGTTTACCGGTAAGTCGAAGGGCCAACGCCTCGGCACAGCGTTCGCCGTCGATGGCGGCCGACACGATGCCGCCGGCATATCCGGCCCCTTCGCCACAGGGATAGAGTCCTTGCAGACGAATGTGGGTCATCGACTCGCGGTCGCGAGGTATTCGTACCGGCGACGAGGTGCGGGTCTCTACCCCAATCATCACCGCCTCGCGGGTGAGGAACCCGTGCGATACCTTGCCGAAGTGCTTGAATCCCTCCTGCAAACGGGTAACGATGAAGGGGGGCATCCAGAAGTGCAACGGCGAGGCGATAAGCCCCGGCGAATAGGAGGAACGCGGCAGGTCGTAGGAGTTGCGGCGGTTCACGAAATCGGTCATACGCTGGGCGGGAGCCGTCTGTTTGCAGTTGCCGTTGAGGTAGCACTGGCGCTCGAGGTCTTCCTGAAACTTGATGCCGGCCAACACGCCATAGGCCGAGAAGCGGTCGGCAAAATCTTCGGGCTGCAGCTCGACCACCATGCCCGAGTTGGCCCAGACCGAACCGCGGGTCGAAGGCGACATGCCATTGACCACAATCTGTTCGGGCCCGCTGGCGGCCGGCACCACAAAGCCGCCGGGACACATGCAGAAGGAGTAGACCCCCCGCCCGTTCACCTGGGTGACAAAACTGTATTCGGCAGCCGGCAGGTACTTGCCCCGGCCGTGTGGATTGTGATACTGTATGGAGTCTATGAGTTGCTGGGGATGTTCCAGACGCACACCTACGGCGATACCCTTGGCCTCGAGCTCTACCCCCTTGTCGTGCAGCATGTAGTAGACATCGCGGGCCGAGTGGCCGGTGGCCAGAATGACGGGGCCGGTATACTCCCGCCCGTCGGCCGTGACGATGCCCCGCACCTCGTCGCCCTCGATTATGAGGCTATCCATGCGGGTCTCGAAGTGGACTTCGCCCCCCGACTCGACGATGCGGTTGCGCATGCGCTCGATGACGGCGGGCAGTTTGTCGGTGCCGATATGCGGATGAGCATCGGAGAGAATCGATACCGAAGCGCCATGCTGGCAAAAGATTTGCAGAATGCGGTCTACGTTGCCCCGCTTCTTGCTGCGGGTGTAGAGCTTGCCGTCGGAGAAGGCACCCGCCCCACCCTCGCCGAAACTGTAGTTCGACTCGGGGTCGATGCGCTGCTCGCGACTGATGCGGGCAATATCCTTGCGACGGTCGTGCACGTTCTTTCCCCGCTCGACCACGATAGGGCGCACCCCCAGTTCAATCAGACGCAGGGCGGCAAACAATCCGGCCGGGCCGGCTCCTACCACCACTGCCTGCGGCTTACCCGACACATCGCCATAGTCGATACGGGGAAACTCGTCGTCCTGCGGGAACTCGTTGATGTACAGGCGCACCTTCAAATTGACCATAACGGTGCGCTGGCGAGCGTCGATCGAGCGCTTCAGCACCCGCACGCTCTTCACCGTGCGTATATCTATTCCTTGCTCACGAGCCACATAGGCCGCTATATTCTGTTCGTTGGCAGCCTGCTCGGGCAAAATTCGTAATTGCAATTCCTGAATCATAATCTTCTTTCTGTTTTATCCGAAGAGTTGACGGAAGGCCTCCTCGACCTTGCGCACCGGAATCAACTCGATGGAGAGCTTCGAGGTGTCGAAACCCTTGATGTTGTTCTGCGGGATAAGCATGCGTTTGAATCCCAGCTTCTCGGCCTCGAGGATGCGCTGCTCGATGCGGTTGACGGGACGTATCTCGCCCGAGAGGCCCACCTCGCCGGTCATGCAGGTGCCGGTCTCGATGGCCATATCCATGTTCGACGAGAGGATGGCACTGATGACCCCCAGGTCCATGGCCGGGTCGTTCACCTTGATGCCGCCCGCGATATTGAGGAATACATCTTTCTGAGCCAGTTTGAACCCCACCCGCTTCTCGAGCACGGCCAACAGCATGTTCATGCGCCGCAGGTCGAAACCCGTGGCCGACCGCTGGGGCGTGCCGTATGCAGCGGTGCTCACCAGAGCCTGCGTCTCGATCAGGAAGGGGCGCACCCCCTCGATGGTGACGGCGATGGCTACACCGCTCAGCCCCTCGTGGTCTTGCGTAAGCAGCATCTCCGAGGGGTTCGAGACTTCGCGCAAACCGTTCTGCCGCATCTCGTAGATGCCCAGCTCCGACGTGCTGCCGAAACGGTTTTTGATCGAGCGCAATATGCGGTACATGTAATGCCGGTCGCCCTCGAACTGCAGCACCGTGTCGACTATGTGCTCGAGCACCTTGGGGCCGGCAATGCTCCCCTCTTTGTTGATATGCCCCACGAGCAGCACCGGCGTGTTGGTCTGCTTGGCAAACTTCAGCAGCGAGGCGGCACACTCGCGCACCTGCCCTACACTGCCGGGCGACGACTCCATGGCCGTGGTGGCGATGGTCTGTATCGAGTCGATGACCACGATGTCGGGGTCGACGTTGCGGATGTGTACGAAAATATCTTCGAGCGAAGTCTCGCACACGATATAGCAGTCGGGAGCACTGCCGCCAATGCGCTCGGCGCGCAGCTTCAACTGGCGGGCACTCTCCTCGCCCGACACATATAATATTTTATAGCCTTTCAGCCCCAGGACGGTTTGCAGGATAAGGGTCGACTTGCCTATGCCCGGCTCGCCACCGATAAGCACCAGCGACCCGCGCACGAGACCGCCGCCCAGCACCCGGTTGAGTTCGCCGTTTCCCAGGTCGATGCGCGACTCCTCGGTCACCTGTATGTCGTCGATGCGTTGCGGACGCACCCGATTCTCACCCGAGAGGCTGTATCCGCTACCCGACGAGGCGGCAGGCTTCGTGCTCACCACCTCCTCGACGTAGGTATTCCATTCGCCACACACGGGACAACGGCCTATCCATTTGGCCGACTCGGCCCCGCAATTATTGCAATAGTAAACCGATTTTGTCTTTGCCATATTTTACGAAACGATTTGCCTCCGGCGAAACTCGGCACAGGTAATGGCTGCCGCCATGGCGACGTTGAGCGATTCGGAGGTGGGTTGTCCAGCCGGATAGCTGGGGATATAGAGACGGCTCCCGATGTAGGGCTCGAGCTCGGGCGATATGCCGTTGCCCTCGTTGCCCATGACGATGACACCCCGGGGAGTCAGGGTTGAACGATAGAGGTCGGCCCCGTCGAGAAAGGTGCCGTAGACCGTAGTGCGGTCCATCGAACCGAGAAAATCGGCCAACGGGGTATAGTAGAGGCGCACCCGGGCCAAGGCCCCCATCGTGGCCTGTACCACCTTGGGGTTGTAGAGGTCGGCCGTCTCGGGCGAGCAGACAATGTGCCGGATGCCGAACCAGTCGGCCAGGCGCACGATTGTACCCAGATTGCCAGGGTCCTGCACGGTGTCGAGAGCCAGCACCAGCTCCTGGCGCAGGGCCTCCACATCGAGCCGATAGCGGGGTATGCGGTAGATGGCCATCACGTCGGTGGGGGTCGTGAGCTGCGACACCTTCGCCATCTCCTGCTCGGTCACCTCCTGCGCCGGCCGGTCGAACGCGCGGGCATGCGCATCGATCCACCGGCGGGTAGCCAGCAGCGTGTCACACTCGAAGGCCGCCCAGGTATCCTCGACCAGTTTGTGACCCTCGGCTATGAAACAGCCTTCGTCGCGCCGTCCTTTCTTACGGGCGAGCGATTGTATGCGTTTGATTTGATTTTTACTAAGCATCGCTTATCCGATAATTCGATAACAATAGAGCCCCCCGACCGAGCCCAGCCACGCGTCACGCCCCTCAATCCCGGGCGTTCATAATCCAGGCATTTTCAAAAAGGGGCTGCTCCTTGACCAGTTGCGAGAGGTATTGACGAGCCTCTTCGAAATCGTTGAACGAGGCCACATAGAGCCGCGACTTCCGCGCCGTCTCATAGATGTGCAGGTCGCACGCAACGCCCTGCTGGCGGAAACACTCAATCTGTTTCTCGGCCAATCGTTTGGAGGGAAGCGACGAAACTATGATGTAATAGGTATCGGCAGTAGCGGGTGCATCGGCTGTGATGACCGTCGTCTCCTTGGCGGCAGGAGCAGTTTGCTGCGACTCGGCCCGAGTGTCGGGCACGTCGCCTTCGTCGAGAAGTTGGGCCGTATCGTTTGCCGTGCCGAAAAGTTCGGCCGAGAGCAAACCGGCGTAGTTGACGGTGGTATCGGGTGTATGGACGGGCTTCGACAACATCAGCAGAAAAACGATGACCGCCGCAGCTACAGCCACGGCCCGCAACGTGCGACGCGGGAACGAAATGTAGATGCGGTCGGGAGTCTTCGCCTCTTCGACCACGGCCACTTCGTTTTCGACCTCGGGCTCTTCCAGCAGATTCACCTCGACCGGGGCAAACCCAAACCGGGGATATTCGACAAAATTGGCCTCATCGGCACAGAAACTCAACCCGCCGTCGCGCTGTACGAAACGGCCCAGCCGACCCAACCGATATTCGCCATCGGCCTCGATGGCCCGGCGAATGGAGCCGACCTCGCCGTCGAGGGCTTCGCGAGCCTCGTCGTACGACAGAAAACCGGCACGCATCACCGAGCGGAGCAACCGCTCGTCGTCGCCTGTCTCGCCGGGGAGAAACCCGATACTCCGCACCGGGGGCAAAAACGAACTCCCGTCGGGCAGCAGTCGAGCTTCGCGGTAAGTAACCGTAAACACACCCAACCCGGGCACCGAAACCCGGTCGTTGTGCAGCAACAAATATTCAATATGACGCGCCAGTTCAATCATACAACAAAGGTACGCATTTTCTTTCGTCGGCGCAATAGGTGGGGAAAAAATCTTTACATTCTTTCGGCGGCAATCAGGGTCTGCCTCCTGCACGAAACAGACGAACCTACCCGCTACTCCTCTTGCCGGAGCAACTGCTCGGCCGACTCCCGGTCGTACCCCAGCTCGACAGCCCGCTTCAAATCGGCCTTGGCCGATTCCCGTTCATACCGGGCCAACTTGCCCAACGCCCGCAACACATAGACCACCGGGTCGTCGGGGTCGAGCTCCATGGCCTTCTCTATATCCTTGTCGGCCTTGGCATACTGCCCGGCAAAGAGGTAGGCTTCGGCCCGCCCCACATAGAGAATCTCCTTCTCGGGGTTGAACTTGATGACCTGCGAATAGACCTCGATGGCCTCGGGGTAGTAGCCCATCACCTTCAGCAGCGAAGCAAAGCCGATGCGACCGTTGGCACTGGCGGGATTGATTTTGAGCAGCCGCTCAAAGTCGGCCCGGCTCGAAATCGTATCGCCCCGCCCCAGCTCGATAAGTCCCCGCTGGTAGAGGGCATCCTCGTCGGAGTCGTCAATCATCAATATCTGACTGTAATCGTTATAGGCCAGGTCGATGCTGTCGATTTCGGAATAGAGGGCCGCCCGGTTGCGCAGCAGCGTGACCGAGTTGGGGGTCATCAGCAGACCGTTGGAGTAGCTTCTGAGCGCCTCGTCGTATTTGCCGGCATAGCGCTGCACGGTGCCCAGATTCGACATCAGCAGCGAGTTCTGGCCGTTGGCCGGTTCGGTACGCAACGCACTCAGCAGGGCATGCTCGGCCCCGGCCCAATCCTTGGCCTTGATGCAACTGTCGGCCTTCTCGACCCACTGGTAATAGCTTTGCGCCCACAGCCCCAAAGGCAAGAGTAGAATCAAAAACAGAAATCCAAGTTTTTTCATACCCGATATTTTACCTAACAAAGGTACAGGTTTAGACCTTATTCTCCCACTCCGGGATTCTAAAAAGTACTCAAAAAAAACAGTCCTTGAAAAAATTTCTGTTATTTTTGCGAATTATGAAGAGATTCGATACAATATTCCTTTTCCGCCCGAGCCTTTGGGATCTGTTTTTGCTGGTAGCCGTCGCCTCGCTTCTGACCGCATGCTGCAAAGACGACGAGCCCGAGCCTGTCCCCGTAGACCGCACGGTGCTGGTCTACATGCTCTCCGACAACAACCTGGGCTACTACGGGTATGACACGCAAAACATCAAAGAAATGCTGCAGGTGGCCCAGGCCGGCGAACTGAACGGCGGCAATCTGATTATCTATCGCGACGGTGGCGACACCAATCCGCAACTGATTCAGATAAAGCGCGATGCCTCGGGGCAGGCCCAAAAGGTGATTGTGAGGGAGTACCCCAACCGCAACTCGGCCACCGGCGAAGTGTTGAGCGCAATCGTCGACGAGACCATCGAGCTGTTCCCCGCCTCGGAGTATGGCCTGATACTCTGGTCGCACAGCACCGGATGGGTGCCGGGCAACTCATCGTTGGCCCTCTCGCGCAAACGGTGGACAGGCCCCCTTACCCGCTCGTTCGGGCAAGACGGCTCAAACTACATGGAGCTCGACGAACTGGCCAGGGCCCTGCCCGACCATCGGTTCCGGTTCATCCTCACCGACGTCTGCTTTATGGGCAGCGTCGAGTGCGCCTACCAGTTGCGCAACAAGACCGACTACTACATAGGCTCGGCTGCCGAGGTGATGGGGACCGGCATGCCCTATACGCTCACCATCCCCCTGCTCTTTGACTACCGGCTCGACCTGAGCAGCGTGTGCCACGCCATCTATACCTACTACGACGGACTCTCGGGGGCCTATCGGACAGCTACCACCAGCCTGATTGACTGCAGCAAACTCGAGGTGCTGGCCGACGCCACACGCACCATCTTCGCAGCCCACAGCGAGGAGGCCGCCCCCGACCTCACCCAGGTGCAGCACTTCGACCGCCAACGGCCCTACATCTGTTTCGACCTGCGCGACTACCTGTCGAAAATTGCTACGGCCGACGAGATGAGCCTGCTCGACCAGGCCCTGGCCGCTACCGTAATCTACCGGGCGGCTACCCCCTCGATTCTGGGAACAGTGCCCGTCAACACGCACTGTGGCTTGAGCACCTATGCCTTGGGAAGCGGCGACGCAACCCTCGACAGCTACTACACCACCCTCGACTGGTACCAACAGGTCTACCCGATTGCCAATTAAGAAACCAATAAAAACCATTAACCCTATATTTTACGTATGTCTATTCTCAATTCGCTATTGACCTTGTGGGCACAAACGCCCGACCTGCCGGCTCCCGAAGAGGTAGCCCAAACCTGGCAACAAAAGCTCTCGTCGCTTTCGTCGCTTTCGTTCGAGCAATTCATGGAGCAAGCCATCTCGGCCATTTTGCACGGTCTGGTGAAGGTAGCCATCGCTCTGGCCGTCTTCTTTATCGGCAAGTGGATTATCAACCGCATCCACAGCTTCGTGGCCAAAGCCTTCGTCCGCCGCAACGTGGAGCTCTCGCTGCGCACCTTCCTGCTGAGCCTCATCCGCATCATACTCATGCTTATCCTCATCGTCATCGTCATCGGTATCCTGGGCATCAACACCAGCTCGTTCCTGGCCATCTTTGCCTCGGCCGGTCTTGCCGTAGGTATGGCGTTGAGCGGCACGCTGCAAAACTTTGCCGGCGGGGTGATGATTCTCCTCTTCAAGCCCTACAAGGTGGGCGACTTCATCGAGGCGCAAGGCTACTCGGGCACCGTCAAGGAGATACAGATATTCAACACCATACTCAACACACCCGACAACAAAACCATCATCATACCCAACGGCGGGCTCTCGACCGGCAGCCTCAACAACTACTCGAAAGAGGGGCGCCGCCGCGTAGACTGGAAGATAGGCATCGCCTATGGCGACGACTTCGACACGGCCCGCACGGTCATCCTGCAACTGCTCGCGGCCGACAAACGGGTACTGACCGAACCGGCCCCGTTCGTGGCTCTGAGCAGCCTGGCCGACAGCGCCGTCGAGGTGACCGTTCGCGCCTGGGCTGCCGCCAGCGATTACTGGGGTGTCTATTACGATTTCAACGAGCAGGTATACAAACAGTTCGAGAAGTACAACCTGCACTTCCCCTACCCGCAAGTCGATGTGCACATGATCGACCAGTAACCGGTACGACACAAACACATTATCCCCGGGAGGCAACCTGCAAGATGGTTGCCTCCCGTTTTTTTTCAAGGAAATAGCCCCCACTCGTATACAACGGTCGGCCGTTTATTCGTATATTCGTGCCCTAAAAAAGAGACGATACGATGATACGCGAGGTTACCCCACACGATGCCGACGCCATTACGGCCATCTACAACGAATATATACTGCACAGCACCATCTCGTTCGAGACCGAACCGCTCACCCCCGAAACCATGCGCGACCGCATCGTCCACATCGCCGACCACTACCCCTACTTCGTAGCCGAAGAGGCGGGCACCGTAGTCGGATACTGTTATGCCCACCCCTGGAAAGAGCGGGCCGCCTACGGCCACACGCTCGAAACTACCGTATACCTGTCGCCGCTCGGCCAAAACAAGGGACTGGGCCGGCAACTCATGCTCCGCCTCATCGAGGAGTGCCGCCGCCGGGGCTTCCGGGCCTTGATTGCCTGCATCACCGGCAACAACGAGGCCAGCCGCGCCTTCCACCTGCGGCTCGGGTTCGAACAGGTATCGCTCTTCAAAGAGGTAGGCTACAAATTCGGCCAATGGCTCGACGTGGTCGATTACGAGTTGCTGCTGGCTCCACAAGCCGCCCCCGACCGAACCGAATAAAGGACGTTAAAATTTTGAAGATTTACAATTTTAATACGCAAAAGCGGTTCAACATTGAATGTCTTTTTATAACTTTACGCCAATAATGAGGTGAAAAAGGACTGTCTGTAAGCAATTACATCTCCTGCTCATTGCTATATAAATGTGGACAAGGCAGATAATAGCTTGGCCGAGGTCCATTTTTCCCGCTGGACACCATCGGGCTGTCGGACTTTTAACAGCCGATCGCTGCGGGAACCGAGAGCGATAAAAAATAAAAAAAATATAAATGATAAGTAAATGGAATTACTTACCCCTAACATCCAACCAACAACAGATAGCCCAGAGATTAGAGGCCCGATACCCACGGGTCCCTGCGCTCTGTAAACTACTGACTCAACGAGGGGTAACTTCTGTCGCCGAAGCGGAGAAGTTTTTCAAACCCCAACTGTCCGATCTGCATGACCCGTTCCTCATGCGAGATATGGAGAAAGCGGTAGTTCGGCTCAACCGCGCATTAGGGAGTAAAGAAAAAATTATGATTTATGGCGATTACGACGTGGACGGAACGACGGCCGTATCGCTGGTATACAAGTTTTTGCAGAATTTCTACTCGGGGCTCGACTACTACATCCCCGACCGCTACGACGAGGGTTACGGCATCTCCGACAAGAGTATCGACTATGCCGCCCAGAACGGCATCACGCTCATCATCGCCCTCGATTGCGGCATCAAGGCCGTGGAGAAGATTGCATACGCCAAGAGCAAAGGCATCGACTTCATCATCTGCGACCACCACATGCCCGACGACCAGTTGCCCGACGCCGTGGCTATCCTCAACCCCAAACTCGAGGGAGAGACTTACCCCTACAAACATCTGTCGGGCTGCGGCGTGGGGTACAAGTTCATGCAGGGTTTTGCCCTGAACAACGGCATCGACATAGCCGCCGACCTGGAACCGCTGCTCGACCTAGTGGCCGTGAGCATCGCCTCAGACATCGTGCCCATCACCGGCGAGAACCGCATCCTGGCCTATCACGGCCTCAAGCGGCTCAACTCCAACCCCAGCATGGGACTGCGCGGCATCCTGAAGGTGTGCGGACTGAACAACAAAAACATCACCATCAGCGACATCGTCTTCAAAATCGGGCCCCGCATCAACGCCTCGGGTCGCATGCAGTCGGGCAAAGAGGCGGTAGACCTGCTGGTGGCCAAAGATATGGCCGGCGCCCTCGAAAAGAGCCAGAACATAGACCAGTACAACGAGAACCGCAAGGAGCTCGACAAGCGCATCACCGAAGAGGCCAGCAAGATACTCGAAGAGCATGTCGACATCAACCACCGCAAATCGATTGTCATCTACAACAAGGATTGGCACAAAGGCATCATCGGCATCGTGGCCTCGCGCCTGACCGAACTCTACTACCGCCCGGCCGTGGTGCTCACCCTCTCCGACGGACTGGCTACCGGCTCGGCCCGCTCGGTACAGGGATTCGACATCTACAAGGCGGTGGAGTCGTGCCGCGACCTGCTCGAGAACTTCGGCGGCCACACCTACGCCGTGGGGCTCTCGATGAAGGAGGAGCACATCAAGGAGTTTACCGCCCGCTTCGAGGAGCATGTGGCCAAACACATCCTGCCCGAACAGATGGAACCCCAAATCGACATCGACACCGAAATCGACTTCAACGAAATCACCCCCGAGTTCTTCGCGCTGCTCAAGCAATTCAACCCCTTCGGACCCGGTAACCAGAAGCCCATTTTCAGCACCCGGCACGTGACCGACTATGGCACGAGCCGGCTCGTGGGCAAGAAAAACGAACACGTGAAACTGGAGTTGGTCGATAGCAAGTCAAAGAATATCATGAACGGCATCGCCTTCAACATGAGCCGTCACTTCGACCACATCAAGGCAGGCAAACCGTTCGACATCTGCTACACCATCGAAGAGAATACCCACAACAGCGGATCGATACAACTCTTTATCAAAGACATACGTCCCTCGGAATAACCGAGCGGAGGCTAAACCGCATCACGGCAGAGGCACGGCAATCGACCCGGATACCGTGCCTCTGCTGTTTTTATCGGCTTCCGCTATCATGCCAGGACCCCTACCGATTTGCGGCTTTGCTCCAATTTTCGTCACCCGATTTCTATATCGTAATAGATAAAATTGTATTTTTGCAGTCGATTTTCAAGGAAAGGCATGCAAGAGCTTATCTACGAAATATTGAAGAAGTATTGGGGATACGACCGTTTCCGCCCTATGCAAGAGGAGATTATCACCTCGCTGCTCGACGGACACGACACGCTGGGACTCATGCCTACCGGCGGGGGCAAGTCGCTCACCTTCCAGGTACCCACCCTCTGTCGCGAAGGGCTCTGCCTTGTCATCACTCCCCTCGTGGCCCTGATGAAAGACCAGGTCGACAACCTGCGCGCCCGGGGCATACGAGCCGCCTGTATCCACGCGGGCATGTCGCGCCGCGAGATGGTGGTCACCTTCGACAACTGCCTCTACGGACGATTCAAGTTTCTCTACATCTCACCCGAACGCATCGACACCGAGCTCTTCACGGCCCGCATCAAGGGGTTGCCGGTCTCGTTTATCGTCGTTGACGAGGCACACTGCATTTCGCAATGGGGCTACGACTTCCGCCCCGCCTACCTGAAGATTGCCCAGATACGCCACACCCTGCCTCACGTTCCCGTGCTGGCACTCACCGCCACGGCTACTCCGCGCGTGGCCGAGGATATACAACAGAAACTCGACTTTCACGACGGGCGCGTATTCCGCACCCCCTTCACCCGCCCCAACATCTCGTATGTCGTGCGGCAGGGCGAGGACAAGATGCAGCAACTGCTGCGCATCCTCACCCGGGTGCCCGGCAGCGCCATCGTCTATGTGCGCAACCGCAAGCGCACCAAAGAGGTGGCCGAGGCGTTGACGCGGGCCGGCATCTCGGCCGACTACTACCACGCCGGTCTGGGACAGGAGGAGAAGAACGAGAAGCAGCGCCGGTGGAAAGAGAACGAAACGCGGGTAATGGTATCGACCAACGCCTTCGGCATGGGTATAGACAAGCCCGATGTGCGGGTGGTGGTGCATCTCGACATGCCCAACGCTCCCGAAGAGTATTTCCAGGAGGCAGGCCGCGCCGGTCGTGACGGGGCCCGCGCCTACGCCGTGCTGCTCTATGCCCGGCGCGACAAGGCCAACCTGCACAAGCGGCTCACCGAGGAGTTTCCCGACAAGAAGTTTGTGCTGAAGGTCTACGAGCGGGTGAGCAACTTCCTCGAGATTGCCCTCGGCTGCGGCATGGATTCGATATTCGAGTTCAACCTGAAGCGCTTCTGCACCACCTTCAACTACACCGCCACGCCGGTGCTCAACGCCTTGAAAATACTCACCATATCGGGCTACATCGAGTTTATCGAAGAGACCGACACCCTCTCACGCGTGATGATTCTGGTGCACCGGGAGGAGCTCTACAACCTGCGCGACTGCGACCCGCAGACCGACCGTGTGCTGCAATGCCTGTTGCGCTCCTACACCGGGCTCTTTGCCGACTACATATACATTCACGAAGATCTGCTGGCCCAGCGGCTCGGCATCGACCAGCATGCCGTCTACGAAGCACTGCTCAAGCTGAACCGTCTGCATGTGCTCCACTACGTGCCCCGGCGGCGCACCCCCTACATCGTCTACACCCGCGAACGCATGGAACCCCGCTACGTGCACATCACCCGCGAGGCCTACGAAGAGCGACGCAAACGCATGGCCGACCGCATCGAGAGCATGATTACCTATGCCACCTCGACCCGCTGCCGGCAACAGATGCTGCTCGAATACTTCGGAGAGAAAAGCGACTACGAGTGTGGCTGTTGCGACAACTGCATCGAACGGCGCAAACACGAGCGCCCCTCGATACAGCGCCCTGCGCAAATAGCCCGGGCCGTGCAGCAGGTAATCGGCACCGGCACCGTAAGCCGCAACCGGATAGTCGACTCGCTCCCCTATCCCGAGGACGAAGTGATCGAAGCCCTGCGCTTCCTGCGAGATGAAGGATTCGTCGTCTGCGAAGACGAAATTCATTATAGAAACAAGGAATAAAAAGAGAAAAAAAAGATTTAGGTATTTAGGTATTAACAAGTAAGGTTTTAAGAAAATGATTAAAGGTTTTTGCTACATCATGCTCTTCTATGTACTGGGAGAGATGGTAAGCCTGCTCATCGGGAAACTCATTCCCGGCAGCGTGTGCGGCATGATACTGCTGTTCCTGGCACTCACCCTCAAGTGGGTACGTCCGCGCGACGTCGACAAGGCCGCCTCGGCCCTCACCCGCAACATGGCCCTCTTCTTCGTCCCCGCCAGCATCGGACTCATGCACGAGTACAAGATACTCATGAGCAACTGGGTGGTCCTGCTCACCGTCTCGGTAGTGACTACACTGCTGGTCATCATCGTGGTGGGAGTCACCGAAGAGCATTTCGACCGCAAACTGTCGCGCAAGAAAGGAGGGGTTGAGCAATGAACGCCATATTCTCCTCCACGCCCTTCATCCTGCTGCTGGTTCTGGGCAGCTATCTGGCCGGTTGCAAACTGCATCAGAAGAAACATATCGCCCTCTTTCATCCCCTGCTGGTAGCCATGGTGCTCATCATCGCGCTGCTCTCGCTGCTCGACATCGACTACGACACCTTCTGCGCCGGCAGCAGCTTCATCAGCTTTCTGCTGGGCCCCTCGGTCGTTGCCCTGGGATACGCCCTCTACGAACAGATTGAGCAGATACGGGGCAAAGAGATTCCCGTGCTCACGGCCGTCTTTGCCGGAGGCATCGTGGGCATCGTGAGTGTCATCGCCATCTGCCGCATAATGGGAGTCGACGAAGCCATCACCTCGTCGCTGCAACCCAAGTCGGTTACGATACCCATCGCCATCTCTCTCTCGGAGCATTCGCACGGCATCCCCTCGCTCACGGCCGTCATCGTATTTGGTTGCGGATTGCTGGGCGGCATCATCGGCCCGGCCGTACTCGACCGCTGCCACGTCAACAGCCGCGTAGCCCGCGGTCTGGCTCTGGGTTCGGCTGCCCACGGACTGGGTACCGCCCGCGCCATCGAGCTGGGAGCCGTCGAGGGAGCCATCAGTGGCTTGGCCATCGGTCTGATGGGTGTCATCACCTCGCTCCTCATCCCGGTGTTCGAGACCCTCATGCGCTGACAATCAATCCCACGACCGTGAGTCATGGGCCCCAGAGCGAAAAATAAATAGAATATTTTGGGGCTAACCCTTGTATATTCCAATAAAAGGCACTATCTTTGCAACGCTTTTACAAAAAGCACCAAGGTTAGATTCGCTAGCTCAGCTGGTAGAGCACAACACTTTTAATGTTGGGGTCCTGGGTTCGAGCCCCAGGCGGATCACCGAAAAGCCAGACACTCCGATAATCGACCGATTACCGGAGTGTCGCTTTTTAAAAGTCCCCTATTATTCTCGCCGAGGCGGGGCAGTAAGTTCTCCCGCCCAGCTTGAAAAGAGTATCCCCTCTGTCTCAATCCAAAGCCCGAAAGTTGAAATCGGACTTATTGCAACAGGCCTTTTGATAGTCAAATCCATAGAGACGCATGTACGCCTCTTTGATCTCTTTGGCCCCGTTGTAGAACGGATCGGCGGTGTGTAGCTGAGTGGTTACGGTTACCTCCATTTCGGGAGTCAATACGGTGCCGTTTACCCGTTTGATTTTTTTCGGCGTTACTTTAAATACCCTTGACATATCGGTTTTTCGTTTTAAGTGAAACATTTTTGATTAACGATATGACAAAGGTAACCCCACCGATATGCCGGAACGAAGCACAGGTGAAAGCATTTTACCAAATTTATTCCAAGGGCTTATTTCCTTGTTTCAACAAAGATATCCCCTCCTCTATCGGGAGTGTCGGGTGGTATCGTTGCCATACCTCCCGGGCCAACTCGCACATTCGCTTTTTGACCCACTCGGGCTCGACCACCTCTATCTGCCCCGCCTGCTGCAACAGCAGTTGCATGAAGTCGAAGGTAGGGCGTACCTGCAACTCGAAGGTAATCGACTTGTCGTCGCGGGCTATTTCGCGCTGCGACGCATGCAGCGGCAGAGTCTTGATATACCAGCGGGCCCAGTCGTAGGTCTTGATGACTACCCGGTCTATCCCTATATCGTCATCGGCCATAATGCCTACACACCCCTCGAAATAGTGGTCGATGTCGAAATCGGCGGGAAGCTCGAAAGGCTTGTCGGTAATCCCGACGCTCAACATGCGGTCGAGTGCATAGGTGTAAATGACGTTGCGTTTGGGACTATACCCGATGAGATACCAGCGACGACGAACCACTTTGAGGTGATAGGGCTCAACCTCGAAAGTATAGGCTTTCGGCTTGCTGAAGGACTGATATTCCAACTTGACCACCCGATTCTTGCGCATCGCCTGCAGGAGGGTTTGCAGGTAACGGCTGCCCGAGGGTATCTGCTCGAACGAGATGCGGCTCTGCAAATGGCTGTCGGCCTGCACCTGGTTGAGGGTGGCATACGAGTCGATGAGCCACGAGCGCAGGTTGTTGCCCTGCAGCTCGTCGTCGGCTATGTAGTAGCCATAGCCGGCCTTGGGGTCGCACTCGACAATCACATCGAAGATGGTCTCGATGGCCTCCTTGTGGTTCATAAAGGTACGCCACGGGAGGCACTTGCCGTCGCCCAGGCCCGAGTCGGCCCAGGCTTCGCTTATCTGCCGGAAGGTGATGCGGGGGTGATTCTTAATGAGATCGACAAGCCATATATATCGGCCGAATTTGTTAGCTGCCATAGAGGTTAATGAATTATATTGGGTGAAGTTACGGTTTTGTTATGAAAAAATCAAGCATAGCCTTTATCGATTGAAGCCAATCTTTCCGCTCGACCCGCCCCGGCCTATCTTCTCCTCGTTACAGATTCGGATAAGATTCTCCCACGAGGGGGCAGTGCCGTCGACCACCTCGGTCAGGGTCACCTTGCGCACGATGTTGTCTATCTCGCCACCGCTGAAGTTGTAGGTCGCGGCCAGCCGGGTAGCCTGCTCGTCGGTGAGCACGGGCAGTTTGTCGAGCCAGATGTTTCGCTTGGCCTCGACCGAAGGCTTGTTGAAACGTATCTTGAAGAGGAAGCGCCGCTCAAAAGCCTTGTCGAGATTGTCGACCAGATTGGTCGTCGCAATCAGAATCCCGTCGAGCGTCTCCATCTCTTCGAGAATAATGTTTTGGATGGCATTCTCGGTCTGATCGATGCTACCCCTACCCGCCAGGTTCTGGCGGGTAGAAAAGAGGGTGTCGGCCTCGTTGAACAACAGGATAGGTTTCAATGCCGAGTGCTTGCATATACTGCGATAACGGGTAAATATCTGCTTGACAATCTTCTCGCTCTCGCCATACCACATGCTCTTGGAGGCACTTATATCGACCTGCACAATATCGCGTCCCGACTGGCGGGCCCACTGCATGACCGACTCGGTTTTGCCCGTACCCGGTTCCCCATACAGCAAGACGGCTATTCCCCGGGGGAGCGATTTGGCCTCGAGCCGGGCGACCAATGTCCGATAGTTCTCTTCGTTCAACACGTTGCCTACCAGCGACAGTTGCTCCTGCTCTTCTGGCGAAAAGAAGAGCCGTTTTCCCCGAATATCGGAAGCTTGAATCACCCCCTTGCTATCGACCTTCTCCATAAAAAAAAGGGCATCCTCTCCGAAATAGAGTTCTTTCCCCTGGTCGGTAAGTATCAGTTTCGTCTGTTTCCCAAATGAACTGCTCTCGGTTACCATCTCGACCAGATCGAGTTGCTGCAACTTATGCAATCCATTCTTGAAGAGGCTCAAATTGGCACTGCAATCTTTCGGGGAATAGATACGGTTTAATATTACGAGCTCAACACCCGAGCCATTGATGCAACCTTCGCACGCCAGATAGAATAAGATTCTGTAACCGGGCTCTTCAATCAGGTTCTGCACTTTGGCCAGGCTGGAGATGTGATGGTTGTCCCTCTCCATCGCAACCAGTTTTGCTTCTATTCTATAGGTATCCCTCGCGGTTTTGGTTCCGTGCCTGGAGCGGTCGATATACTCCTCGACCATTTTTGCAAAGCCGTAGCAATCGGTCTCTACATTCGTCTTGAGCCGCTCAAAATCTTCACCCAGGAAAAGGCGCTCCCCTGCGGTTGTAAGTTCCAGATACTTCTTGTCTACCAGCTCTATCAATCCGGCGACAACCAGCGGATGTTCTCTGGTGAGTAAAGCATGCTTTGCCTGTAAGCGTACCCCATAGTTCATATAGATATCTTCCAGAATATCATCCACATTCGAATTGCTATTCTCGGTAAAATCGAAACACCGTTGATAAAAGATCATTCGATTATCCAGTTGAGGCACTACACCCTTCAACTCTTTCACCAGCGACATTTCGGCATTCTCCCGCTCCAAAAACTCGATGCGGCTCAGAGAATCAGCTTCAGAAGAACTTCTATTTCGCAGAATCTTGTCAATTGCCTTGCAAAAGTCATATTGATTAAACGCATTTCTCTGCATATACTCTTTCGGATGGGGCATCTTGTTTTCCAGGATAGACTCAATCACATAATCGGGTATCATGAACATCTGTTCTACCACTCGAGATTCACTCTTGTTGGTCTGTATCACCAGATGCTTTCGAATCAACGATCGGATAGCCACTACATACTCCATCATCTGCAACAGCGTACAATCGAAGTAAGCGACCAGGTCGTTCAAGTCGTTCTTCCGCCCTCCGCATCCACGATCAAAAAGAGCCGTAAAGACAACAGCCTCATCCACATTATCCAAATGAAGGCGAGCCTGCACCTCGCCCAACAACCCCGAAAGCTCTTCCCCGGTAAGTCCCTTGAGTTTCCGATTGTGCAATTTCGAAGCCGTCAGTTTAAGCAGTTGAATCATCGTTCTTTCCATACTTTTCTAAATTTATGCCACAAAGTTACATATGGACCTATGCCAAAATATAGCATAGGTTTGGAGAGATGCAAAAATTTTTCATATTCACACGACTCTTCTACCAGCAACCCCTGTACGCACCGAGGGCGACCCGTCGGCCAGATAGACCGATGAGTCGCCCTCGGAGAAAACGGGATAGGTAACCAGGTACCTACTCCAGTATGTCGGCCGGAGCCAGAGGCATGTAGGGACCGTCTTTCACCTCGAAGATGACGGTACCGCTGCACAACACCTCGATGGTGTGCCACTGCCCGCGGGGAATGTTCACGCCATAGGCTCCCCTCGTGGGATCGAGTTCGTAATGGGCCGTCACCTGACGGTCCTCGTTGTAGAAGTCGACATTGAGCCGGCCCCGCAACACGACATAGGTCTCGGCCGTGTGCATGTGGCGGTGTATGGGCAACACCGTGCCCGGCTCGAGCGCATTGAGCAGACGTTGCGCAGGGGCGTCGAGCGTCTCGTGAAAGTTGTAGTTCATGCGCAACCGGGGGCTGGCCTGGGCTTCGGCCGTCACCTGGTCGAGCAGTTTCTCGTCGATAATCATTTTTTAGCTCCTTTCTTTTTGTAGTTTTCGATGGTTCCGAAGAGGTCGTTCATACACTTGTCTCTTCTGAAATGGCGCTGGTAGTAGTGGTATCCGTTGCGCCCCTTCTGCTCGAGCTCCTGCTTGGGGACCCGCGAAATGGAGAGCACGAGGCGCACCATCTTGTCGATAGAGTCGGCATTGGCACCATAGCCGCACCGCGCCTCGCGGACCACCGACTGGGCCTCGCCGTTGGCCATCACCAGCACGGGCTTGGCATTGAGCATATAGGCCGGCAGCTTGGCCGGCAGGGTCACATTGAATGCGTTGTTGTTGCAGAGCGAGAGCAACATGATGTCGGCTTTCTTGAAAAAGGCCGACATGTACTCTATCGGATAGCGTTTGTAGAGATGGACCGTATCTTCCATTTCGCGGCTCTGCACAAACTGCTGCACCCACTTCTTCTTGCGGCCGTCGCCGATGAAAATCCACTGGATGCGTTTGTCGTCCTTCAACCGCTCGGCCACACGCATCACGTTCTCGAGGTTCTGGGCCTCGCCCAGATTCCCGGCAAACATGATGCGGAACCCATCGGGCAACGGGGGCAGCTGATCTTCGCTCACCTCATCGCCCTGCAAGGCATCTTCACCCCAGTTGGGCAAGTCCTCGATGCAGTCGTTGCGCACGCCGCGCTGCTGCAACAGCGACCGCACGCCGGGGGCCGCGATAAAGATCTTGTGACAGTTGCGATATATGCGGCGCATGATTTTGTCGACGATGCCAATGATGTATTTGTTGGTGATGCCACCGGCTGCCAGACTCTCGGGCCACACATCGAGCAGCCAGAAGTAGATGGGTATGTGCTGTATCTTCTTGGCCAGCACGGCGGGAATGCCGATAAAGGCCGGCGAAAGTTCCTGCACGAAGATGAAATCGAACTTCTTGCGGAGCACAATGCTCAACGTATAGATAAAGGTGAAGAAGAGGCTCGACACGTAGTTGAGCACCATGCGTATGGCCCGGCCGTTGCCGCGCGGTATCACCGGCACGCGTATCACGTTCACCCCGTTGACTACCTCGCGCCGGCGGCGCCACATGCCATACCCGTCGTAGAAACGGCCCTGCGGGTAGTTGGGGATACAGGTGATGACCGTAACCTCGTAGCCCCGCTTCACCATCTCGAAGGCTACGTCGTTACCCCTGAAGGTCTCGGGGTAAAAATAGTTGGTCAAAAGCAGACAGCGCTTACCTTTCACTCCAGACGACTCGCTTGACATAATCGGTATAGGATAAGATGATTCGTACTACCTTGTCGCTCACGTTGGGTATCGAGTAATCGGCTACCGGGCGGAAGTTGCGGTGCTCGAGATTCTGGTCCTGCAACTCGGCCAACCCTTGCATCACCCGCTCGGGATTGAGACCCACCATCATCACCGAGGCCTCCTCCATCGCTTCGGGACGCTCGTGCGCCTCGCGGATATTCAGGGCCCGGAAGTTGAGAATCGACGACTCTTCGCTGATGGTGCCGCTATCGGAGATGACCGCCCGGGCATTGAGTTGCAGCTTGTTGTAATCGCTCAATCCCATCGGTTTCATCAACCGCATCAAGGGGTCGAATTCGACCCCGGTCTGCTCGATTCGCTTGCGGGTGCGGGGGTGGGTCGACACGATAACCGGATAGCCGTACTCCCGGGCAATGCCGTTCAGAATCGTCACCAGATTGCCGAAGTTGCGGTCGCTCGAGATATTCTCCTCGCGATGAGCCGAGACCACGAAGTAACGGTCGCGCTCGAGCCCCAATGTCTCGAGTATGGTCGACGCCTCGATCTTGGGCAGGTAGCGGTTCAGCACCTCGTACATGGGGCTGCCGGTCTTGATTACGCGGTCGGCCGGGATGCCCTCGTGCAGCAGGTATTCACGGGCGATGCTGCTGTATGTCATGTTGATGTCGGAGATATGGTCTACAATCTTGCGGTTGCTCTCCTCGGGGACCCGTTGGTCGAAACAGCGATTACCGGCCTCCATGTGGAAGATGGGGATGTGCCGCTTCTTGGCCGCAATGGCACAGAGGCACGAATTGGTATCGCCCAGCACCAGGAAGGCCTCGGGCTTGACCTGCTCGAGCACGGGGTCGATGTTGATCAATATCTGCCCGGCCGTAGAGGTAGCGTTGTTGCCCGCCGCATTGAGGAAGTAGTCGGGCTTGCGCAATCCCAGGTCCTGGAAAAATATCTCGTTCAACTCATAGTCGTAGTTCTGGCCGGTATGTACCAGCACATGGTCTATGGCTGGACTGGCGTCCAGTTTCTGCAACACGCACGAAAGTCGGATGATTTCGGGTCGTGTGCCCACCACAGTAAGCACTTTCAAAGGTTTCATAATCTTATATTGAGTTGTTTCATGGTTCTTGTTCTACGGGTTCGAAATAGGTATCGCCGTCGTCGGGATCGTACCACTCGTTGATCCAGAACTGGGCATACAGTATTTCATCGCCGATATTCGATATATTATGCGTATACCACACGGGCATATCGACATAGGCCGGACGCTCGCCGTCGAGGTAATAATCGAGCACCTCGTCGGTACCCACCCGGCGCAGCTGTATGCGGGCCTTGCCCTTGATGACGACAAAGCGCTCCATCTTGCGCGTGTGATAGTGGTTGCCCCGAGTGACGCCGGGCACCGTGGTCGAGAAGCTCACCTGCCCCCCTACCCCTATCTTCACCGTCTCGACAAAACTGCCGCGTGCATCGGTGTGCTGCACCAGCTGCACCGGGAAGTGCTGCTTCATGTCGATGTAGCTGCGGAAGGTGTTGAACAGATTCCACTCGTTCCGGTTACAGAGCGGCGGGATAATGCCCTGCTCGAGGTAGAGGCTCTTGAACTGGCCGAAGCGGTCGAGCACCTCGCTCACCTTCATGGCAAAGTCGAAGGGCACTTCGTCGCGTTCGACCACGACCTCGTCAATCTCGGACTGACGGCGTATCCGCTTGCAGATGTATTCGCACAACGAACCCACATAGATGAGGTGCACCTCGCTGTCCTGCATCACTACCGGCTCCTCGCCGTGGGTCAACTTATAGGCAAACGTAGCGATAAACGAGTTATAGTTGGGGCGGCCGAAGGGTCCGAAGACATTGGGTACCACCAGCCCGGTGAACGAGGCCCCCTGACGGCGGGCCCACTCCTCGAACAGGCGACGCCCCTCGCGCTTGCTGCGACCGTACTCGTTGCCGCGCTCCTCCTGCGTACTCGACGAAAAGAGCACATAGGGGCGCACCCCGGTCGACTCCATCGCCTCGATGAGCTGTCGCACCAGCTTCACGTTGGTCTCATACAGCACCTGCGCATCGGGGTGACGGTTAATTGCCGCCAGATGCACAATGACATCGCACTGCCGCACAAACGCCTCCAGCCGTTCCCGGTCGGCAAAAAAGGAATCCTCGAAAGGTATCCGCTCGAACACTTCGGGCCAGAGCCCCAGCGTATGGTACAGATGTGTACCCACGAAACCAGCCTGCCCGGTAATTCCTACTCGTATCATACCCCCTCCTATGCTTTCAGGTTCAAATCGTCACGCACCAGATTGAGCTTGAGCAGCAATTGCTTCATCTCCTCCACGTCGAGGCGATGCGTGTTGTGAGAATGATAGTCTTCGATTTGCGAAACCACCTTGTTGCCCTCGACAAAATATTTGTCGTAGTTCAAGTCGCGGCTGTCGCACGGGATACGGAAGTAGTTGCCCATATCCACGGCACGCGCCATCTCCTCGCGAGTCACCAGCGTCTCGTACAACTTCTCGCCATGACGGGTGCCGATAACCTTCACCGGCGTATCCTTGCCATAGAGCTGCTTCAAGGCCGTGGCCAGAGTCTCCAGCGTAGCTGCCGGCGCCTTCTGCACGAACAGGTCGCCGTTGTGACCATGCTCAAAAGTATATACCACCAAGTCTACCGCATCGTCGAGCGTCATCATAAAGCGCGTCATATTGGGGTCGGTCATCGTAATCACGGCATTATTCTTCATCTGGTCGATCCACAAGGGGATGACCGAACCGCGGCTCGCCATCACGTTACCGTAGCGCGTGCAGCAAATCGTAGTCGTCGCCGAGTCGCCCAACTGACGCCCCTTGGCGATAGCCACCTTCTCCATCATCGCCTTGCTGATGCCCATGGCATTGATGGGATAAGCCGCCTTGTCGGTCGAGAGCACCACCACATTCTTCACCCCGTGTTCGATAGCCGAGTCGAGAACATTCTCGGTCCCCAACACATTGGTACGCACCGCCTGCATGGGGAAAAACTCGCACGAAGGCACCTGCTTCAAAGCCGCAGCCGAAAATACATAATCGACCCCGGTCATGGCCCCGTCGATACTGCGCTTGTCGCGCACATCGCCAATATAGAATTTTACCTTGGGATTTTGCAGCCGATGGCGCATATCGTCCTGCTTCTTCTCATCGCGACTGAATATGCGAATCTCGCGCACGTCGCTATCGAGGAAACGGCGCAAAACCGCATTGCCAAACGACCCGGTCCCCCCGGTAATGAGCAATACCTTATCTTTAAAAATAGACATAATGTTATATATTAGATTTACTGTTTTGTCACTTGGTTTATCAGGTCGACCAGTCTCCGGCATTGATGCTCGGGCGACTTATAGGTCAATATATAGTGTCGGGCCTTTTGTCCCAATGCCTGCAACGACGCTTCGTCCCGACTCAATATCTCGTCGATTTTCCGGGCCAAAGCCTCTTCCGAAAGCTCGTCGACGGTAAAGCAATAGTCGTAATACTCCTGCGGAATACCCGGCAACTTATACAGCAAAGCAGGCGTGCCGGAAGCCAAATACTCGATTGTCTTCGAAGGGAACGAATATTTGGTAAATTCCCCTTGTGGCGTACGGGGATTGATCAGTAACGTCGCCTTGCGCTGCCAGGCCAGAATCGACTCGCGAGGCAGCTGTCCCTGATATACAATGCGACGGTCCTCGGCAGCACACTTTTGCAAAAACTCCCGTGAATTGCCATCGCCACAAATCACCAACCGATAATCGGGATTCTTCAACGACATGAAGCTCTTCAACAAAGTCAGTATGCCATATCGCGAATCCAAAGTACCCGTGTAAAGCACAATCTTCGTGCTATCGGTTACTCCACAACTATTCACATCGTCGACAGTCGTCGACGACTCGTCGGCATAATACATACCCTCGATGACCGTAGACGCTTTCTCACCGACCGGTAACCGCTCCCGCATGTATTCGCTCAAAAGCACGTAGCCGTCGACCTGCCGGTACAACCGTTGTTGCACCTGCCGGTTGATGGCATGAAATACCGATTTTATGCCCGACCTGTCGGAGTCCATATATTCGGGTAAATCGGGAACGACAAGAACAATCCTTACATTCTTTCTTTTCCGCTTCACATCGACGGCCGCTTTTAGGAAAGGCGTATGGATGCTATACACCATCAGCACGGTTGTCTCTCGAGGGGCCTCGTCGACCCATCGTTTCAAGGCCCGTCTCATGTGTAACCAGCGGCTTATCAACTTATAGCCGGTGAGATTACAGAACCCGACATCGGTCAAGGTCACCCCCGCCGGCATCGAATCGGTCGACCGCAACGTATAAAATGGAGTAGCATACCGTTTCGGATAAGAGCCGATAAAGGGCGCGTTGAACACCTGAACCTCGACATGCCGAGCACTCAGTCCACACACATATCCCCATTGCAAGGCATCGGCTGCAAACTGAATCGGGCCTCGACTGTTACGAATGATTTCGTCCCGGTTACTCTTAGGGAACAATCCCATTAAAAAAGCAGCTCTCATCGTTCTGTTTCTGTTTCATCGTAAAAACTCATCGGTATCATCGCCAAACAAACGATTCGAAAATGGTGCGATACTCGATGTAAAAATCGCCATATATCTCGGAGTTGAAGAATACATGAAAATCATACACGGTAAATGCCATAATCAGCAACAAGGTACCCACCCGAACAATTTTATTGTCGATACTGCGCACCATGTGCGGATAGGTAGCTATCATAGGCACCTGCAGATACATGCCCAAGCGGGAAAACAACTGTGCCACAAACCCCAGCGGGATAAACAGGAACGAGAGTGCGGTCAGCTTAAACAACAACCCGATCTCCCGGTCTTGCTTCTTCTCGTAATAGAGCACCATGCACATCATCAGAATCTGGTAGACAAATCCTATTCCCGTCGCCAGTTCCGAGGTCTCTTTGCCCTCCTCCAGGTAATAGGCATATTTACTCAATCCCAACGACGAGAGGGTCTCCTCGACCATGTGCAATACGATATTCTGCAATAAGAGAATGGTAAAGAAGAGAACGCCTCCTATAATCACCCCCTTGTTACCCATCTTCCAGTTGAGATAGCCCAGAAATACGATGGGCAACAATATTTTGGCACTGCTGTGAAACAGCGAAGCAAATACGATAATCAATGCCGCCACGATAAACCGCTTCTTGAAAATGTAGGGTACCGAAAGCAATACCAAGCCCATGGCCAACGCCTGACGAAACATCGAGGCATGCACCAGCATGAAATAGGGATTGAACACATACAGGAAGATGGCAAACCAATACCATTCACGTGGTACATACTTCTTGATAAACCAATAATAGACCCCTATCTCGAAGGCAGAGAGAACAATCACCAACGAGAAGAATCCAAACGGTTTGAACAGACGATACAAGAGTATCCACCCTACCTCCCAACGCTCGTCGGGGTCGGAGTAGTCGAACCGGTCTATCGCATTATATATTGTGAACTTGTCGATATACTGTTCATAGTCATTTCCCCAATAGTAGCGTATGGACAAAAAGACAAACAGAATCACCATCGCCAAGGGGAAGGTCCACGACAGCCGCTTGTAGCGGGCCAGGAAAGCCAACACGACACACAACAGTCCTATAACAATCGTTTCAATCATGCCTTACAATTTTCTTTTCGATAGTCGAGCTGTTGTTCATACAACTCGATATAGTGCTCGAACTGTCGATTTTTATCATACCGCGCACAGGCTTCAGCCCTGCAGGCCTTTGCATAAAACGTTTTTCCCTTTTCACACACTTGGATAACAGCCTCGGCCAACTGCTCCATATTTCCGAGCTCCACAACCCTCCCTGTAGCCGGGGTTATCAGTTCGGGCAAAGCCGTATCGGCATACACTACGGCCGGAGTTCCACAGGCAAATCCTTCGGCAATTGTCAACCCAAACGACTCCTGATACGACAGACTCACTACCACATCGGCAGCCGAGTATATCGAAGCCAGTTCGTCGACACTCCCGGTGCGTTCGATACCGATAATACCCTCGGGCAACTCAGCCACCTGCTGCGGAGTGAGACCTACCAATACAATTGCAAAACGGTCGGCAGGCAACGCGGCTCTCAACTTATAGTAATCGGACAATCCCTTGGCTGCGCTCCAATGCGAAGCAACCCCCACAACCACAAAGCGATTGCCCCAGCCGTAGCGTTCGCCCAACCGGCGGCTCTCTTCTCGCGGATAGAAAACCGATGTATCTACCCCGTTTGTAATCACTCGAACCGGAACTGTACCCACGGCCGAACTTCTCACGACCGCCGCCAGCCACTCCGAAACTGCGACAAAGGTCAATCGAGGTACCGCCGTAAAATACGAAACTTTCTGCTTCAATACCCAGGGCATCGTGCGGAAGACACCCTTCAACTCACCGCCCACATCGCTATTCCCACAACGGGGACACCGGCGACAACCGTCGTGCCACTGCTTACACCCGTAATAGGCAAAGTGAGTACAACCTCCCGTAGCCACCCAACAGTCGTGCAGGGTCCACACAACCGGGATACCAGCCCTCTTCAGATACGAAAAGAACAACGGGAAGTTCAGATAATTCTGATGAATATTGTGCAGGTGTATCAAGTCGGGGGAGAGCTTTTTTATCTTCCTGATAAAAAGCCAGGTATCGACCAACGACCCGAAGCCCTTCAGATTGAGGATGCGTGAAAACAGATAGGTGTGCAGCAAATAGGACAATCGGCTGCGAGTAATCCGTATCCCTCTCCCGGCCTCGAGACGAGCTTCACAAGCATAGGCAAAGGTATATTGCCAGCCGTGCTTCTCGGCTATGTCGCCTATCTCGGCAGCAATACGACCCGTAGACCACAGGTTGCCGTAGGTATTAACAATCAACAATCTCTTAGTCATGTGTGGATACCTCCTTGTTCAACACTTTCAACTGGCGGTTCATCACAATCGGCTGCACAATACAGTAGGGCAGCAAACCGATAATGGTCGCAGTAACCACAATCGTCCACGATGCGTGCGAAGCCAAAGCAACAATGGCTCCTATCTTAAAGACAGTTGCAAACAGAAATCCGTACAACTGACATTTGAGCTTACCCAATCCGTTGGAGATGCTGGTCAATACCGATACCCATATCATCTCACAGCTCATCAGAGCAAACAACAAGGCCACCGAAACATCTACTTCAATGGCCTTGCTACCCAACCAGAGTTTCAATATCGGGTCGAGAAAGGGAATAATGGCCAGCTGCAACAACACCGAAAGCGCGGCTATGCCGTACAGAAAACGTATCAACTTGAGTATCCAACCATAGCGTTTCTCTACAAATGCCTTCGTGACGGCCGACCATACCGGTATCAAAGCCAAGGCCACCAATGAGCTTACAATCGAAAAGAGCTTGAAATAGATTTGATATTCAACTACAAACGCAGGGGCAAAAAAGTAGGAGATGATAAACTCGTTGGTAACCGTAATGACCATGTAAACGACCTGCACCAACAGGAAGAGGAACCCGAGCGACAAGACATCGTTCGCCTTGTTCCATCTGAAGCAGTGGAAAGAGGGCAAACAACTTTTCAGCTCCTTGCCAAAGACAAGAGCCGTCACCACCAATAGGGGCAAAGTTCCCGAGATGGCTTGTACCCACGACAGGGTTATGAAATCTTTCCCTATCTCGCCTGTAGGGGTATATACCCACAAAAAAAGCAACATCAGCACCGTCGAAATCAGATTGAGCAAATTGGGCCATGCCGACTTCTGCAACGCATATAACACCGATAGAATCAACTTGAAAAAGAAAAAGGAGAATACACCGCAGAGCGTTACGATTACCCCCTGATATAACTCCTCGGCCGACAATGCTTCGGTAGAAATATTAAAGATGCGGTTCCAGTCGATATACCGGCTCACAACGAGTGTAATCAGAGTAACCAGCAGGGTAATACCTCCCATCAAGATATAAGCCGACGAAATATGACTACGGGCACTCTCGTAATTTCCCAAACTCAAATCGGCGGTCAAATGGTTGCGTAGACCATGACCGATACCCAAATCGAACATATTGATCCAGGTCAAAACCGAATACATGGTAAACCAACAACCCAAAACCGCATTGTTGTTGAAATAACGCAGATAGAGCGGGAACAGTACAAACGAGATGAGAAAGCCCAACCCTCGTACGACAAATGCACCCAGTACATTGTCGACCAGATTGCGATTACCTGTATATTTCTGCTTTATGGTATTATAGCTTATCATATGGGTTTATACAACTGCAGTAAAAAGCCGTCAGCCATCTATCTTCTCCAAATAACTGCCCGGTATATAGACCGTGGCTACGGTAAAGAGGTTGTCTATGCGTACCACCACGCGGCGATGGCCGGCTATGCGCACCAGTTCGCCTTCGATGCCGGCAAAGCTGCCGGCGACAACCCGCACGCGGTCGCCCCGACGCAGGTCGTGGGGCAGCACCTCGATTTCGTTCTCGTGGTGTTCTACCAGATAGATGAAGTCCTCCATCTGCTTGTCGGGCACTCGCAACAGCGAGCGGCTGGAAAAGTCGCGAACATACCGCATGGGGTAACCATAGTCGTTGATGAGCGAAATGCACTCTTTTTTACGACCATGCACGAATATCAGCCCGCTGATGAAGGGGACTTCGACCTTCTTGCGTTTCCCGCCGATCTCTTTGACCGTCTCGTGAAAAGGGACAAAGTGCTTCACCCCCATGCGGGTAAGCAGCTCTTTGATCTTGCGTTCCTGGCGATAGGTTTTCGCCACGTACCACCCTTCTTCTTCGGTCTCCGGCATATTCGGTTCGGTTTTGACAAAGCCTAAGCCTCCAGGCGACAAAACGTCGTCCTCGACTACATCAGGCACTCCTGCTATCTCTTGCATTTTAACCTCTTAAACAGAGTTGTAAATACAATTTAACTATGCAAATATAACGAGAAATAGTTACATTTTAATATTATTTACGCTATTATTCCCAATAGATAAAAGAATTTGAATGCCTTTCTGCAAGGCCTTTTAAAGAGGGGATGCAAAAAACACCGCCATCCCCCTCATACCGAGGAGAATGGCGGCTCTATCATCTTCACTAAAACAGATAAAAATAAGAACGCTTTTTCTAAGGATTAACTCACTTATCCGATGCAAAAGTTATGCGATAGAGTTTTGGGCTTGAGGCTCGTCTTTCTGCGGCTCCTGCGTGGGAACACTGTCGGTGGGCTCTTCGGCCAGGCCGAGCAGATAGAGGTTGGATTGAGGCTCATCCTTCTGCGGCTCCTGCGTGGGAACGCTGTCGGTAGGCTCTTCGGTCAGACCGAGCAGATAGAGGTTGGCTTGAGGCTCATCCTTCTGCGGCTCCTGCGTGGGAACACTGTCGGTAGGTTCTTCGGCCAGGCCGAGCAGATAGAGGTTGGCTTGAGGCTCATCTGTCTGCGGCTCCTGCGTGGGGACGCTGTCGGTAGGAGCCGGCTCCTCATTCAAACAGAACAGAGACATTTTGCTCTGGGGTTCTTGAGAGGGGACACTGTCAGCGGGAGCCGGCTCTTCATTCAGACCGAACAGACTTGCCTCTCCTTGGGGGTCCTGTGCAGGGACACTATCGGTTTGTGCCGGTTCTTCGCTCGGGCTCTGTGCATACGATACAAAAGATGAAACGCTAACCGACATCATAAATACTGCGACTGATAACATTAACTTTTTCATAATTCCACATTTTTAAGTTATACACTCTATTATTCCATTCTTCGCCTAATGAAAATACAATCGCCGTGCCAATGGCGCCAATATGCACATAAAGCTCTATTTATTAAGATATTAAAAAATAATACCACTTGTAGCATAGTGTGGAATAGTGTGGAACAGATGTGGAGTGGTGTGGAATTTTTCCACACCACACACCCAAAAAGCATCGGGACACCCCAATTGGAGTGCCCCGATATAGATGTACGGGAACCGAGATCGAAAGGCGACAATCACCCCCACCCGCCCGGCTTCACTCGATGTGATACAGTTTGAGTTTGTTGTAGAGTGTCTTGCGATCGATGCCCAGCATTTCGGCCGCCCGGCTCTTGTTGCCTGCACAGTGTTGCAGAGCGGCCACAATCTTGGTGCGTTCGCTCTCGGGGTCGTGCAATGCGGCCGTCCGTTTCGCAGACTCGGCAACCTCCAGCCCCAGATGTTCCACCCCGACGGGAGCTCCTTGCGACAGCAGGGCGGCCCGCATTACGGTATTGCGCATCTCGCGCAAGTTACCGGGCCAGCGATAGCGACAAATCTGCTCCATGGCATCGGGCCGGAATCCCGGGACGGGCTTCTCCAACTCGCGATTGGCCTGGTCCAGAAAGAAGTTGGCAAAGAGTGGAATATCTTCGCCCCGCTCACACAGGCGAGGCATATGGATGGTAAACTCATTGATGCGGTGATACAGATCTTCGCGGAAGGTACCCGCGGCTATGGCAGCCTTCAAGTCTTCGTTGGTAGCGGCAATCAGCCGCACATCTACCTTAATATCGGTCGTTGTACCTATCGGCTTGACTCTCCGCTCCTGCAACACCCGGAGCAGTTGTATCTGCACGTCGTAACTGAGGTTGCCTATCTCGTCGAGAAATATCGTACCGCCGTCGGCCTCGACAAAGGCTCCCACCTTGTCTTCGATAGCCCCCGTAAACGACCCCTTCTTATGACCGAAGAACTCGGAGGCGGCCAACTCCCTGGGGATGGCTCCGCAATCGATGGCCACAAACGGACGGTCGGCTCGCTTGCTCAACTGGTGTATCCGCTTGGCCACATACTCTTTACCTGTACCACTCGCCCCGTTGATTAAGACCGACATGCTGGTAGGGGCTACCAACCGTACATACGAATAGAGCTGCCGGGCAGCTTCGCTCTGCCCCTCGAGATAGCCGGGCTCTTCGGGTACAGCCTTTGGCTTGGGCTGCTTCGGTTCGACGGCACGGGCGGCGGCCCCGAGTACCTCGTTGATTTTTTGCAACAGATCTTCGGGATTGACCGGCTTGGCTATATAATCCTTGGCCCCCAGTTTCATGGCCTGGACGGCCGAGGGGATGGCTGCATAACTGGTCATCACGATAACCGGCACCGGTTGCCGCCGGGCATTGAGCCACTCCAGCAGGTCGATGCCTTCGCCATCGGGCAGCCGCAAGTCGCACAGCACCAGGTCGACGGCTTCGTCCTGCAGTGCACGCCGGGCCGCTCCCACCCCCGAAACCGAGGTGATGGCAAAGCCCTTTTTGGTAAGCCACGTCTGCAGCATGAGGGCAAATGTAGTATCGTCCTCGACGATAAGAATATGGTTCATGGTTGTTGTTCCTCCTTTCTTAAAATAGCTTGCAACTCGTCCCGTATCTGCCCGGCACAGGCGAGCAGAGGGGTCAAGTGTTCCGACAGGCTATCGCTCCACGGGGCAGCCCCCTCCTCTTCCAGTCGCGAAAGCAACGGCAGCATGTCCGAGAGCTTCAGCATGGCAAAAAGCGGCTGCCATTTGTGAGCCATACGGGTAACGACTACCCCGTTGCGCGTCTCGCGAGCCTGCTCCAATTCTTCGATCTGGGCAGTGAGTTCGTGCAAGAGGGTCTCCAGTATCTTCACACGGGCAGCCCGGTCGTCACCGGCAAACACGGTGAGCGGCGAAAAGTCATATCGGCCCTGCGACTCTTCACCTTCGGAGGTCGCGGGTTGCGGCTCGGCTACGGCACGAGGGGCCTCGCGCCAAATGGCCGACAGGCAGTCGGACAGCTGCGTCAACGAGAAGGGTTTGCGCAACACACGCGAAAAGCCTTCGGACAACAGACGGTCCGAATCGCTGCGGGCCGTGACTACGACCACGGGAATATCCCGGGCCCGAGGCACCGACGAATCGCGCAACGATTTCAAGAACTGCACGCCATCCATCTCGGGCATCTGCATATCGGTAAAGACGGCGTCGAAGGGTTCGTGCTCCAGATAGCTGACCACCTCTTCGGGCCGCACACAGGCGACCGCCTCCACGCCGAGTTGTTTCAACTGGTTTTCAAAGAGGGTCAACTGTATCTTGTCGTCGTCGAGCAACAGGCAGCGGCGCCCGGCAAAGGCGGGAGCTTCGGGCTCGGCCTCGCCGTCGACCTTGTCGAGCGGAATCTCTACGGTGAAGGTACTGCCCACCCCCTCCTGGCTGCGCACATCGAGCCGGCCGCCGAGCAGGTCGACCAACTGCCGGGTAATCGTCAAGCCCAACCCGAAGCCTTCGATGCCCTGAGCCGACGACAAGCGGGTAAAGGCCTGGAATATCTGTTCCAAATCGTCACGGGCAATGCCCCGCCCCGTATCGCTCACCGAGAAGACCAGGTATTGTCCCCGCACGAATAGATGCACGGTGACCCGTCCCCGGGCGGTAAACTTCAACGCATTGGAGAGCAGGTTGTCGACAATCTGCTGGATGCGCAACGGGTCGCCCGCAAAGGTGGCATTGGCCGACGGTTCGGCCTTCAACTCCAGCGTCAACTGCTTCTTCTCGGCCACCGGCTGCATGGCCGAGACAATCTTCTCGAACAACACCCGCGGATTGAAGGTAAGGTGATTGACATCGAGTTTATGCGACTCCAGCCGATAAAAGTCGAGCAGGTCGCTCACCAGCGACAACAGATGGTCGGACGAGGCCTTCATATTTTGCAGATAGAACCGCTGCCGCTCGCTGTTGTCGAGCCTCATCATCAGTTCTACATATCCGATAATCGAACTGAGCGGAGCCTTGAAGTCGTGCGTAATTGTCAGCATCAGCTTCTCGCGAGCCTCCAGCAGCTCTTCGGCCCGACGGCGGGCCTCCTCCAGTTCGCGACGCCAGCGGTCGTCGCGCATCCAGCCCCGCCACACCATGATGCCGAATATCAACGCCAGCACGATAGCCCCCGAGGCCACCCCCACCAGAGCATTCATCGACTCCTGGCGGATAGCCTCGTTGCGGTCGAGAATCCGCTCCGAGACCAACAGTTGCTCCTGCTCGAAGCTACTCATCAGCCGGCCTATCTGCCCGCTCAACCGCTGGTTGTCAAACCGCAGTCGCCAGCGTTCCCGCTCGAGGGCCTGCTTCGAGAGCTCGCGACTCTCGTGAAAACCGCTCTCCATGGCCTTCAGGTCCAGAGCCAGCGAATCGCTCAAAGCCCCAATCCGCCGCGACTCCGACCGAATGCTGTCGAGTCCGCCCGGCGACTTGCCCGATATGGCATCGGCTATGCGACCAAACAGATTGCGCCGCTTGCGCTTCTCCATGAGCGAATCGCTCTTCTGGGCCAACTTTTGCTGATGGGCATGAATAAGGAGCAAGGAGTCTTGCTGACGCATGATGTCGTCGAACTTGCGATTTTGTTCCTCGGCCACATCGATCGACGTACTCATCAACCGACGGATGACCGAATTTTTCCGGTTCAACAGATAGACAATGCTGTCGATACGCGACAACTGCACCGAGTCGGCAGTGATGTTACACAACGAATCGACGCACGACACGGCATCGTTCATCAAACGCCGGTACACCGGATAATCGGAATAGCGTCCCCACACCAGCGATTGCCCCAGCGTCTCGGTACGATAGAGCAGCGACAGCGCATCGGATACTCGATGGCGCTTGGCCGTCATATCCTCCTCAACCTCACGCACCGATACCAACAGCCCTATCTCGTGATAGACAAACCACGAGGAGGAGAGCAGCACGACAACGAGCAGCAAATATCCCCACAACGCCTTGTTGCGGGTAGCTTTTCGGGAATAGGAAGCCATAGTTCACGATTTGGCGGTGAAGATAAAAAAATTTCCACAAAAACCATCCCCTCCTCCCCCCGCTATTTTTCATTCCACCTCTTCCTCCCTACCCGAAACGGCCCCACGCCTGCCCCCCAACTACATGCCGGCCATCAGCATCGGCCGCCATTCATGACATACACTCGGGGGCATCACACCTTTTTAATAAGGAGGGACGAAAAACAGCTCCTGTCCACGGCTCAAAACGCACCACGGCCTGCCACAGGTTTCCCGTTCACTTCTGCCGCCTGCTTACCCTACCCATCCCCCTCCCCAAAAACGGTCCGGACCGGATCCGTTTCACAGCTTTACAGCGATATATCCCGTTTTTTATACCCCACTCATACAGAAACGGAAAATATGAACATACAGTAGGGAAATCTCATCGCGATAAAGCATATATAACTACCTATTTTTGCAGTGGATAAATGAAACAAACGTTATGAAGAGACTTTTATTTACATTTGCTGTTCTCTCTACGCTTTTTCCTCTTAAAGCGCAGGAGACACTCACGCTCGAGCAGTGTCTGCTCATGGGCATCGAAAACAACCTCCAGCTACAGACGAGGCGCAACGACATCACGAAAGGCAAACACAATGTTACCGAAAACCGTGCCAAACTGCTGCCTCAAATCAACGCCGTAGGGTCGTTCAACGACAACTTCAATCCGCCCGTATCCGTAACCGACGGCTCGGCCTACGGCAACCCCTACAACGTGACCAAGACCTTGCAGTACAATGCTTCGGCCGGGCTCCAGTTGCAGATGCCTCTCTATAACCAGACACTGCTCACAGCGCTCGACATCACGAAGATGATGGACCGCATCAACCGCCTCTCTTACGACAAGGCCCGCAACGACCTCATAGAGCAGATAACCCGCATGTACTATCTCGCCCAGAGCACGGCAGAGCAGATTGCCATCATCAAGGACAACATCGCCCGACTGGAAGAGCTGCGAGATATTACCGTAGCCTTTTTTGACAACGGTATGGCCATGGATGTCGACGTGAAGCGAGTGAACATCAACCTGGAAAATCTGCAAGTACAATGCGACAACGCCGAGGCCATGCTCACGCAACAGACCAACATGCTGAAGTATGTAATCGACTATCCGGCCGAAAAGCCCATAGCCCTTACCGCAGTCAATGCGGCAAGCGTCGAGGATATTGAACTCACCGGACTTTACGAGTCGTTGCCCGAGCTACAGCTGTTGCAACAACAGAGCGAACTGGCCAACAAGCAAGAGACGATGATTCGGCAAGGCTACCTGCCTTCACTCTCGCTCACAGGCAACTTCACCTACTCGGCTTTCACCGACAAGTTCTGCAACTGGTTTCACTCCGGCCCCTCCAACCACTGGTACAACTCATCGGGTCTGGGCATCACGCTGCGTATCCCAATATTCGACGGACTCGAGAAACGCTCCAAGATACGCAAGGCCAAACTCGATGCCGAGAACGCCCGCCTGGCCTACAACGACGCCCTCAAAGGGTTGCACACCCAATACCTCAATGCAACCTGCGACCTCATGAACAGCAGGCGCAACTTCACCAAGCAACTCGACAACTACCGGCTTGCCGAGGAGGTCTACGCCGTTACGGCCGACCGCTACCGCGAAGGCATAGCCTCGATGACCGAAGTGCTCCAAGACGAGATGCAGATGAGCGAAGCTCAAAACAGCTATGTGACCGCTCACTACAACTATCGCGTGACGGCCTTGTCGCTCTTGAAACTGACCGGCAAACTCGACTCTCTGCTGGAATAGACCTTTTCACAGAGCAACCGCACAGCGCACAAACACACTCATAATCAACCATTTTAGAATTTACTTCAATGAAAACTCCGAACAACAACATACAGAAAACCAACACCCTGGAACAACAAGCCAAAAGATTACGGAAACAGCGCTCCCGCCAAATCGTAGCCAGCATCTTCGGCATTATAATCCTCGTATGCGGCATTGTGAAAATATCGATGATTTTTCTCGACTACAAAAATACCGAAACCAGCAACGATGCCCAGATAGAACAATATATCTCGCCGGTCAACCTTCGTGCCTCGGGCTACATCAAGCGAGTATGTTTCACTGAACACCAGAACGTAAGAAAGGGTGACACCCTCTTGATCCTCGACGACCGCGAATACCGCATTCGCGTGATGGAAGCCGAAGCTGCGCTGAAGGATGCTTTAGCCGGCGCATCGGTCATAGGACAGACACTGCAGACGACACAGGCTTCGGCCTCGGTCTACGAGTCATCGATTGCCGAGGTTAAGATACGCCTGGCCAAACTCGAGAAAGACCGCACCCGCTACCAGAACCTGCTTGAACGCAATGCCACAACACCGATACAACTGGAGCAAATCGAGACCGAATACGAGGCTACCCAGAAAAAACTGGCCGGACTGATAAGCCAGCAAAAGGCTGCCATATCGGGCGTGAACGAGGTATCTACCCGCCGCCAAAGCACCGAGGCTGCTGTCGAAAGAGCCCGCGCCGCACTCGAGATGGCCCGCCTCAACCTCTCCTACACCGTAGTCGTGGCTCCTTGCGACGGCAAACTCGGACGCCGTGCCGTCGAGGACGGGCAGTATGTTTCGGCCGGACAGACTCTCACCTACATCATACCCGACACCCAGAAGTGGGTGATTGCCAACTACAAGGAGACCCAGGTCGAAAACCTGTATGTAGGCCAGGAGGTAGCCATTACGGTAGATGCTCTTGACGGACATGAGTTCAAGGGACGCATCTCGGCCATCTCGGGAGCCACCGGTTCCAAATACTCGCTCGTTCCTACCGACAATTCGGCCGGTAACTTCGTGAAAATACGCCAGCGAATCCCGGTCAGAATCGACTTCACCGATCTGTCCGAAGCCGACAACGAACGCCTGGCTGCCGGCATGATGGTAATCGTAAAAGCTAAAATCGATTAAGCAAGCTGGCTCGTGAAGCATCTCTCACAAAAAGCTTAGAGTCATGAAACAAAATACGATAAGCCTCACCTATGGGGCAAAATATAAGAACTACCCGTTCTACAACTGGGTACCCAAGCCGCTGGGCATCATACTGCTGATACTGCTGTTTATCCCCATCCTCACCGTAGGTGGCGTTTATACAGCCAACAGCGGCGAAATGACAAGCGGACTGGGCATACAGTCGGAACACATACAGTTCGTGGGGTTCGTCACCTCCGTGGGCATGGCGGCCTTCTCGCCCTTCTTCTACCAGTTGGTGTGCATACGCCGCGAAAAGATGATGTGTGTCGTAGGGTTCTCCCTGATGTATCTTCTCAGCCATGTCTGCGCCATCACCGACAGCATATTTGTGCTGGCCCTGTGCAGCCTCATCATGGGGTTCTTGCGCATGGTACTCATGATGGTCAATCTGTTCTCGCTCATACGCTACGCTTTCGGCATGGAAGCTACGCAAAACATCACACCGGGCAACGAACCTGTCGATGAAGAGGGATGGGACCGACTCGACTCGGAGAAGAGCAAGAGCATGCCGATAATATATCTGTTCTTCATGATCCTGGGACAGTTGGGCACATCGCTCACGGCATGGCTGGCTTATGAATACCAGTGGCAAGACGTGTACTACTACATGATGTGTATGACGCTCGTAGCTATACTCATCGTCCTCGTCACCATGCCTTACCACACCTACAACAACCGGCGTTTCCCCATTACGTTCCGCAAGTTTGGCAATGTGGCCGTTTTCAGCGCCATGATGACCTGCGGCATCTACGTTCTCGTGTATGGCAAAACGCTCGACTGGTTCTCCGACCCCACCATCGTACGCTCCACGATACTTACGGTAGTCTTTGCCCTCGTGTTCTTCTACATGGAGTGGTCTCACCAGTCGCCCTACTTCCTCATGGGGGTATTCCGCCTGCGCACCATCAACATGGGTATCGTCCTGTTCCTCCTGCTCATGGTGTTCAATACCAGTTCGATGTTTGTCAACGTGTTTACCGGCATGAGCATGAAAATAGACAACTGGCAGAATGCCGCCTTGGGCAACTGGAGCATGCTGGGCTATTTCATCGGGGCCGTGATAGCCATCTTCCTGGGCTCCCGCAACGTAAAGCTGAAATATCTTTTCGCTTTAGGTTTCTTGCTCATCGGCCTGTCGTCCCTGTTCATGTATTTCGAAGTGCAGACCGACGGTCTGTACGAGAGGATGAAGTACCCGGTAATCATACGCTCGACCGGCATGATGCTCATCTACTCCCTCACGGCCGTGTATGCCAACCAACGCATGCCCTACAAGTATCTGTCGACCTGGATATGTATCATGCTCAGTGTGCGTATGGTTATTGGCCCGGGTATCGGTTCGGCCCTCTATTCCAACGTGCTCCAGCACCGCCAGCAGCACTACATCACAATGTTTGCTCAAGATGTAGACCGCATCAACCCCCAGTCGGCCGCCGACTACGACCAGACGGTAAACGGGATGCGCTGGCAAGGCCGCAGCGAGACCGAGGCCGAACACATGGCTGCCACGTCTACTAAAGGCAAAATACAAGTGCAGGCCACCCTCTCGGCCGTCAAGGAGATGTCGGGGTGGACCTTCTACGGTTGTATCATTTCAATGCTCTTCGTACTCATTTATCCATACAAGAAGAGGGAATTATCTGCTTGGCGGGAATAACAACCCGCCAAGTCAGATAATTTTTATTACCTTAGTGGCGATAAATATTTGCCCCTATGGAAAAAACACTTTATGAAAAGGCTACGGCCCGGCTTGACACGCTGCAAGAAATGATGTCGGGCCAGGCCGATGTATGCTCGTCGGGGGGTACCGTTTCTGATTTCCCGGCATGTATGAAAGAGGGGTTTATCAGTTTCGGTATAGGCCTCATCGTGTGCCACGAAGGCGAGTTCGAGTTCACCTTGTCGGGCCGCTCCTACAAGGCCAGCCGCAACGAAACCGTCTTTATGCCCGAGGGGGGTCTCTTCCGCGTTACACGGCAATCGGCCGACGTGCTCCTGAGCCTCATCATCTACCACACCGAATCCATCCGCGACATCATGGGGGCCATGGTACAATCGGTACACCTCTATACCCTCATGTCGTCCAACATACCCTGTGTGTGGAGTACCGGCTGCGAAAACGACATCGCCCGGTACATCTCCCTGATAAAGGCCAAAGATATTTCGTCCGAAGATTTCTTTTCGATCAACGAGCACAAGTTGCTGCTGCTATCACTCACCTACCGGCTTTGCTCCGTGTTCAGCCAGAAATTCCTGTCGAACAGCCCGACCCATGCCCGGCGCACCGAGATATTTCTGAAACTGATACGACTCATCGACCGCCACTTCATGCACGAGCGGGGTGTGGCATTCTATGCCGACAAGCTATGCCTCTCGCCCAAATATCTGTCAGAACTATCAAAATCGGTTTGCGGATATACCGTTCAAGAACTGGTATTCAAAAACATAACACGCAAAGCCATGTCGCTGCTCGACAGCACCCACAAGACCGTAGCCGAAATTTCCGACGAACTCAATTTCCCTACCCCATCGAGTTTCGGCACATTTTTCCGCAAGCAAACAGGCTTATCGCCTCAAAAATATCGCAACCAAGCATAAACCGAAGTACAACAATCATTACCGACACCTATGGAAATTTTGTTTTACCAATACCCTCCATGCAGCACCTGCCGCAAAGCGGCCCAATGGCTGCGCGACCATCACATCGAGGTAACAACCCGGCACATCGTAGAGACTCCGCCCACGGCTCAAGAGCTCGTCCAATGGATTGCCCGCAGCGGGTTGCCTCTGCAAAAGTTTTTCAACACCAGCGGCCAGCGATACCGCGAGCTGCGGGTGAAGGAGCGCATCCCCACCGCCCAGCCCCAGGAGCTGATCGAGCTGCTGGCCTCGGACGGCATGCTCATCAAACGACCGTTGCTGGTCTCCGGCGACCGGGTGCTCGTCGGCTTTAACCCCGCCCAATGGGAAGAGGCTCTATGCCCCCAGTCGAAATAACGGTACACCGCCACCCCCGAAGCGGACAAACCGAAGCAAACAAAAAGAAAATTAAAGAGTTTTACTTGCACGATTCGCAAAGAAACACTACCTTTGCGCCGCTAATGCAAATACTAACCAATTAAAAAATTTCAAATGGCAACAAAAATCAGATTACAGCGCTTTGGTCACAAAGACTATGCGTTCTATCAAATTGTAATCGCCGATAGCAGGGCACCACGTGATGGTAAGTTTATTGAAAGGATAGGTTCTTATAATCCGAACACTAATCCTGCTACAATAAATTTGAATTTCGAACGGGCTTTGTATTGGCTGACAACGGGTGCTCAACCCACCGACACCGTGCGCAACATCCTCTCTCGTGAAGGTGTATTGCTGAAAAAACACTTGCTGGGCGGTGTAAAGAAAGGTGCTTTTACCGAAGAAGTTGCAGAACAACGCTTCGAAGCCTGGTTGAAAAACAAGAAATCGGCTACCGATGCTGAAAAGGCTAAAATCTCTGCCGCTAAAGACGCTGCTGCCAAGAAACGTCTCGAAGACGAAGTAGAGAAGAACAAAGTGAAAGCCGAAGCTGTTGCTGCTAAGAAAGCTGCCGAAGCTGCCGCCAAGGCCGAGGCTGAAGCCGCTGCCAAAGCAGAAGCCGAAGCTGCCGCTGCTGCAGAAGCTCCCGCCGAAGAAGCAGCTCCCGCTGCCGAAAATGCTGAATAATCCAAAACTTAGACAGCATATCGAGACGGAGTATCCACACCAGGATACTCCGTTCTCTTTTTATAAACACCTCTCTACTCCGCACCCTACCCTCTCGCACCCCTGCCGCCAAGGAGTATTTAACACATCGATTGATTCCATTAAAGCCCATTCGCGACTTTTTTTATAAAAAAGGATAAAATAAATTCCTTTTCCTACTAGGGACCCTACTCGATATAGAGTTATTATATATGATAAAAATTTTTTTTTGCAAAAAACAGATTTGCAAGCCTATTTTACGGGGGGGTAACCATGAAAAACAGATGATCGAAAAAAAACAGATAATCGAGAAACATCCAATAAGAACACATTTTTTTCACTAAACTTTTATATCATGAGAAAACATTTTTTACTATTCTCTCTATTGTTTGTTCTCTTGCCATTCTTCACGACACAGGCACAGGAGAATAAAGCGATCAACATTCCACAACTCAACATCAACTGGAGCACCTCGGCCTACCGACTGGAAGTACCCGAAACAATCTTGGGCGACCGTAACGGTGGTGAAACCGACCGCACAGGAAAATCGTTTACCCTGTCGGCCTGGATCAACATGGACCAGTTTACCAATGGTAGCTACAACAACAAGGGAAATGTAATTATGGGTCACGGCGCCCGCTTTCACTTCAACTACAACGGCAGCCTGGTATTGGCTACAACAACCGACGGTACCCTCAAAATCATTTCGGGGGGTGGCAACACCGTGTCGGGCAATATCGATGCAACCGTCGCCTTGAATACCTGGACCTATCTGACTCTGGTTTATGACAACAGCGACTTTTCGGTAAAGGTCTACAAAGACGGTACACTGGTCGACTCTCGCAACAACGGCTCGCAATTGACTCTCTTTGGCGACGACCCCTGTATCTTCTTCGTGGGTGGTGCCGGTTTCTCGGGCCTCTGCGACGAAATGCAGTTCTATAACAAAGCTCTTACGGCCGACGAAGTAGCCCAAGCCTACAACAACAATCCTCAGGGCGTCTCGGGTCTGACTGCCTGGTACGACTTCAACGAAATCGAGAGCGGAACAACCGGTACGTTTGCCAACAAGGCTACCGGCTCGGCTCATGCCGACACCAAGGCTGTATTCTATAACCTCACCAACGCCACGCTGAGCAGCGACGGTGGCTATACCTCTATTAAGGCCTTTACCGAAACTGCTCCTACCTTGGCCGAAGGCCGCACGATTGAGACCACCACGATGTACACCGTAACCGTGCCCGAGACCGTAGAGAACGGAACACTCTCGGTCATGAGCGGCGAAACGGCCCTCAACGCCGGTGAAAACCAGGTAGAGGCCGGTACCGAATTGACCATCACGGCTACTCCTGCCGCGGACTATCGTCTGGAGTCGCTTACCGTAAACGATACTCCCATTGAAAGCGGTGCCACTTATGTAGTAAACGAAAATGCTACGATTGCCGTTTCGTTTGTCGAAATCGAAAAGCACAACGTATCGGTTGCCATCGACGAAAGCGTAGATTATCAAATCGCCATGAACGGCGAACCGGTCGAAGACCTCACGTCGATAGTTGCCGGCAGCGAACTGACGCTGACCATCAACGCTCTGCCCCAAGGCAAGAAACTCGTATCGGTAACCCTTGGCGACGAACCTCTCGAGGCTAATGAAGACGGCACCTACACCTTCACGGTAACTGCCGACGCTACCCTCACCGTTACGTTGGCCGACATTGCCTACTATACGGTAACACTGCCCGAAACGGTAGAGAACGGAACGCTCTCCGTCATGAACGGCGACGTAGCCCTCAACCCCGGCGAGAATACCCAAATCGAAGAGGGTACTACCCTGACCATCACCGCTACTCCCAACTCGGGTTACGAAATCCTCTCGCTCCTGATCAACGGCGAAGAGAAGATTGACGAAGTAGCCGACAACACCTACACCATCGCTTCGCTCGACGGAGACGTGACTGTCGAAGCTGCCTTCAGCGAAAAGGTTCTCTACTGGCAAATCACCTGCATGGTTGAAGGTAACGGTACGGTTACCATCTACGACGAAGAGGGCACGCAATACCCCAGCGGTTACAGCCAGATTCCGTCGAATGTAGACATGAGACTGGAATTCGAGCCGGCCGAAGGATACGAAATCGTTGACTTCTACGAAACCGAAGCCGAAGGCGAAACCACTTCGTTGCTGACTCAGATTCAATCGAATGTATACAATATCGGCCGCCTCACCGGCAACCACATCTACAACGTGAAGTTCAGTGCTATCAGCGGCATCGAAGAAACCATCGACGCCCTCTCGATCTACTGCAACGCCGGCATGCTCTATGTAAACGGCCTGGGCGAGAACGCTACGATTGAAATCTACGACATCACCGGCAAACTGGTGAAAGTGGCTCACGAAGCTCCCGTCAATGTAAGCGACCTGTACAACGGCTGCTACATCGTGAAGGTAGCGATGAACAACGCCGAGAAGGTGGTAAAATTTATCAAACGATAAGCCTTTGCATTTCGACCGACCGACGGTAATCCGTTGCGGTCAATAGCCAACCAATCGGGGCCGCCTCGCATCGCGAAGCGGCCCCGATTCTTTACACCCCTTCCTGCCGGCATCGATAGTCCCCGAAAACGATACAACGGGGGGAAGAAAAAACAAGGGCCATATCTTCGTCGCGATATAATCCCTGTTGTATATCATAAATCGGGAATCGAATATTCTATCAAATCATTTCTCGCAGCACCCTTTGGAGAAAGTCTTATCCCCTTGACAACACTGCCACAACCGCTTTTCTGCTCATACCTGCCAGCGGTCTCGACAAAACGCCCGACTCCACCTCATACAAAGGCAAAGCTATTTCAAATGTGCATCGAACGTAACAAGCAGCGTCACGCCACTGGCCTCTTTTTTGGAGTACATGATGCCGATTGTATGGCCTTCCCAGTAGCCCTGGTATCCGGCAGACATACCCCATTTGTGCTTCTTCATTTCTATACCCAACATATTCAATTCGCGGCACATCTGTTCGGCTACGTTTTTCACGTTTTTCGCCTCGGTCTTCACATGAAACTGAACCGACTTGACAGAGTCGCTCTTCTCATCTACGCAGCTAACCGATACATAGTCTACCACATAATCCGCGTAAGGGAACTGCACGTTGGCAAACAGGGTCGGCTGGCCAGAAAAGTTCTTATCGGTACGGACGTTGGTAAATAAGGACGGGGTCGTCAGAGCCACGCCTTGCAATACAGAGAAGGAAATCTGGCGAGTATTCACCACCCCCAAAGGACGCTCCAGCATCATCGCCACGGTGAGCGGGAAAGACTTATCGATGTATTTCGTATAGTCCACAACCAAAGCCTCACGGTCATCCGACTCGCCGTAATACAGAATCACCCGGGTCTCCTTCTCCACACCGTCCTCTTCCAGCAGGCCGGTTTTACTGTTCACGCTGCGATGCCGCACCTCCCGCTCAACCCAGTTGCCCTTATCGTCATAGCGGAGTATCCGGTAGTTATCCACGCTCAGCAGGGTGGAATTATTATAGAACACCGACTTCTCGATACGCTCAGCGGCCGAGTTGTATTTATACATGGTGGTCATTTCGCCCAGCAAAGCCACATCGTTTTCAAAAACGAGCAGCCCGTTTAGCTCATCATATTGATACTCTGTACACAACTGATCACAACGCTCCAGAAGATAGCCGTCGGGACTGTATTTGCCTGTATCCTGTACGGCTTGATTGTTGACCGAAATCAAGCGGCCGTCGAAATCATAAGTATATACCTCGTCTCCACTTTTTATCATTTTCACATGGCCATAGGCATCCTCGACAACGGCATCGTAATACTTCTGCGCCCCGACCGAAGGAATGCTCAACAGCAAAACGGCACATAGGGAAACAATCCTGTTTTTCATATCTGTCCTAACTTTTAGGCCACAGCCAACCACGTGACGGAAAGAGGGTATGGCACAATTACGGAAACGGGGTCACATCTTGTTTTCAGACGCAACCCCGGATAATTAAATTCTTGTGGAGCTGGAGGGATTCGAACCCTCGTCCAAACGAGGAACTAATGAGCTTTCTACATGCTTATCTTCGCTTTGATTGTCGGGTACAGACAAGACCGAAGCCACCAATCTGTACCTTAGTTTCTAAAATTTCATCGTCGGCCCGAAACCTGCCTCCGACTATTTCCGATATTATTGCACCACCGATTCGGTACGCTTCGGAACCACAGCAACCGGGTGATGTCTTGTCTCCGCAACTGTTGCAGAGATTAAGCTAATCTACTGTACTTCGATTAAGCAGCAAGAGCGTAGTTATTTTCGCCAGTTAAATTTTTGCTGTCTGAGATTATAGAGCGGGGCAACAAACGCTCTGCATGCTTACCCACCACTTCTACCCGCTGTCAAAACCGGTCAGCCCCAGTGGTAAACTTCGTTCTCCCCCTCGAACGCTTTCGATGAGGGACAACAAAGATAATGCTTTTCCGGCAGATTCTACCGGCTTCCCCGAAAAAAAATGAATTACAGGTCTCAACTCTTCAACAGCAGAATGAGTTTGATGGCCAGGTCGAAGAGCACGATTTTGGCATTGGCGTTCTGCCCGATGTCGTTCTGGGCATCGCTCAGGTGCTTCATTATGGCCTGTACGTTGCGCTCGTGAATGAAGGGGGCAAAGCGGGTCGAGAACTGCTCCTCCTCGCGATTCATATACGACAGTTCGGGCATGTGCAGGTTGTAGATATAGTTCTCGCGCACCATGCGCTGGGCATAGGCCAGGAAACGGCGCAGGCGCTCGCGACCCAGGTCGGCCACCTCTTCGCTCCACGCCTTCAGGTCTTTTATCTTGCGCCCGTAGGCCAGGCGCATCACCTGCACAAAGTAGTTGAAGAACAGGCGGCTCTCCTCGTTCAACTGGAGCGACTCGCACGCCCGCAGATAGCTGCCCTCGGCCACATGGGCTACAGCCAGGGCATCCTGCGCGGCAATGCCGTAACGGCTCTGCAAAGCCTCGGCAATGACCGGCGTGGGGAGCGAACGCATCTCGATGAGTTGCGACCGCGACCGTATGGTACCCAGCACCCGCTCGGGGTTGTTGCTCACCAGCAGGAAGACACTGCCGGGATAGGGCTCCTCGAGCAGCTTGAGCAGCTTGTTGGCACAGGTATCGTTCATGCGCTCGGGCAACCAGATAATCATGATTTTATAAGGCGACTCGTAGCTCTTCAGCGACATCTTGCGCAAGATGCTCTCGCTCTCCTCGCCATAAATCATGGCCTGCTTGTTCTCGGCATTGATGTAGCTCAGCCACGAGTCGATGCCGAAATAGGTATGTTCTTTCAAGAACTCGCACCACTCGGGCAGATAGTCGTCGCAGATGCGTTTCTTCTTCTCGACCTTGACAATGGGAAAGACAAAATGCAAGTCGGGATGCGTGAAGGCCGCATACTGCTTGCACGACGGGCACACCCCGCAGGCATCGCCCTGCTGACGGTTGGTACAGTGTATATAGCGGGCATAGGCCATGGCCATGGCAAACTTGCCTATCCCCTCGGGACCGCACAACAGTTGGGCATGGGCTATGTGGCCGCTGTCGACCGAACGCAGCAACCGCTGTTTCACCTCGTCTTGCCCGATTACATCTTTGAAAAACATATCGCGTTCTCTCCCCTCTTCTCTTTTAATAAACCTGCTTGGCTATCTGGTAGACACTGTCGACAGCCATGAGCGAATAGAAGTGTATGCTGGGCACTCCCCTCGCCTTCAACTCGCGCGACTGGGCCGTGCACCACTCGATGCCCACCTGCTTCACCTGCGAGTCGTCCTTGCACTTGACCACCTCGCGCACCAGCGCATCGGGTATGTCTACATGGAATACCCGCGGCAACAGGGTGAGCTGCGAGGCCTTCGAGATGGGTTTCAGCCCCGGCACGATAGGCACGGTAATGCCGGCAGCCCGGCAGCGGTCCACGAAGTTGAAGAACTTGCTGTTGTCGAAAAACATCTGCGTCACGATGTAGTCGGCCCCCGTGTCGACCTTCGCCTTCAACCACTTCATGTCCTCGTCGGGGTTGGGCGACTCGTCGTGCTTCTCAGGATAGCCGGCCACCCCATAGGAGAAGGGGCGCGAGCTGACTACATCCATGGGGGTGCCGTCGATGAAGAAACCCTCGTTGAAACGGTTCACCTGCTGCTCCAGCTCGATGGCATGCTCATACCCGCCCGGCACCGCCGTGTAGCGGCTCTCGTGTTTGGCCTTATCGCCCCGCAGGATAAGCAGGTCACATATCCCCAGAAAGTTGAGGTCGATCAAGGCATACTCGGTCTCGTGGGCCGAGAAGCCGCTGCATATCATGTGAGGCACCGTAGGTATCTGGTATTTGTTCTTGATGGCGGCGGCCACCGCTACCGTACCGGGACGGCTGCGCTCCGATACCCGGCGGAACAATCCGTCGGGCGTATCCTTGTAAACCAACTCGCTGCGATGTGTCGTAATATTGATATAGAGAGGATCAAATTCACGCAGCGTGTCGATAGTCTTGAACGACTTCTCGATGCTGCTCCCCTTCAGCGGGGGTAATATTTCAAACGAAAAACCGGTACTCCCGTTATTCTTCAGTAAATCGGCAACCTTCATAACTCTTTTTCTGCGAGGTCCTCGCCGGGAATTGTCTCACCCCGACAGGTCACCTCCTGTTGACACATCTTTTTTACGAAAGACAAATGTACAATAAAATCCCGAAAAAGAGAAAACCGCCTACTCCTTTCTGCTTCAACTGTTAAAGACTATATATAAAACAGCCATTTTCGATTCACATTGATTAAAATAGATTAAACGCAAGAAAATTTCTGCTCAAATATTATGTTTGAAAACATATTTACCCCTATATTTGCACTGTGTTTTTCATGGTATTAGATTTAAGGTTAACAAAGATTGGTTGTCGTGAGACAATCAATTTTTTTTGTGCCTACCCGAAAGGGGGGCTCAGAGAGAGAGAAAGAGTAGTTCTTTTAATATATTCAACTTTATGTACAGAGAACAATTTTAATTCCATTAGGACTTGATTCTATATCTCAATAAATCATTATATTTGTGAGAACAAAGAAGATATTACCACAAAACCTTTAGCCGAAATCTAAAAGATATATGAAAACTTATTTACTCGACACATTAAACAGATACAAACAGTTCAGTGAAACTTTAGATGTAAAGGCCATATTGTGCAATAAGTCGTGGTGGATTTTCAACAATAGCGACGAAAAAGAGATTTATATTTTCCAAGGCGACGGCACTTTGATTATCTCTTATGGAGGGAAAGTGACCAATGCGACATGGCAATATATTCCCGTCAACAAATCTCTAATTATCAGCACAAAGGATGAGGCTTACATGCTGCACCCGGCATTTATCGACGAGAAAATATTCGCTTTGCAGCAAGATGGCACTAATAAATTTGCCTTCATGATTGATGAGAATCAAGCCAATCGGTTTCTCCCCAAAACTCTGACAGAGCTTGCTGCCTACTTCGAAGAAAAAGAACGCCAGAAAATACAGGAACAACAAAAACGACTCCTTTTGGAACAAGAAAATACCCACCGAAAACAAATCGAAGCATTAAGAACAGAAGCTGAAAAAGAATGGGAGAAAGATAAAGATTCTATATTGGGGAACAACAAAGGATACATCAAGTACAAAAAATACATACGACTCACCATTGATTTGGCGATTTTAATTTCTTCAGTATTTACATTCCTAATTATCCTATTTAGTTTTTACTCTACCAACTTCAATTGGCTCTTAAGAGTATTGATTATAATATCCCCCTCTTGGATATTTTTTTGCATAATTTCAATCTCTTTGTTCGACTATTTCTCTCGCAAAAAATTCGACGAACAACCCCTAAAGCAGCAGTATATAGACCACTATATACAAACGCATAAAAAGCAATAAATCAAAGCCCGAGACAAAGCCACATGAGGGGTATGACATCTCAAGCCGCGTGCTTCCCCAAATGTTAGAATATCCAAACAATACCCAAAAAGAGGGAGGTAATTTGGTTTGTATACCCAAAGATTGTATTTTTATCCCCGAGATAAGTCCTTATTCAGGACAAAACCTAATAAAAACCTATTTTTATAAAAAAAGACTGATATGAAAAAGTACATTTGCACAGCATGTGAATGGGTTTACGACCCCGCAGTAGGTGACCCCGATGGTGGCATCGCTCCCGGCACTCCGTTTGAAGATATTCCGGAAGATTGGGTTTGCCCGGTTTGCGGCCTTGGTAAAGACGCATTCGAAGAGGTAAGCGAATAATTCGCGCCACACCTTACACCATAGAGAGTCTGTATCGCCCACCCGGCGGTACAGACTTTTTTTATTGCCCCACTCGATGATGACGTGCAGGTCACCCTGCACTCAATACGGGACCCAGAAGTGAGCGTTTGTGAGGATTCACCTTTACGGGAATTTCCCTACCCGGGCACTCATGGATTCCGCATCGGGGTGCAGAATGACAGAAACAGCACGGAATGACAAGATCCACAAAAAATTTTCGTCCATTTCAGATTCTCTACAAAATCAAATGTATAAATTTGAAACATGAAAATACTGATTGTAGAAGACGAACCCTCCCTGCGGGAGATTATGCAACGGGCATTGGCACAGGAGCGCTATGTGGTCGAAACGGCTACAAACTATGCCGAGGCCGATGCCAAACTGGCGGCCTATACCTACGACTGCATTCTGCTCGACATCATGCTGCCCGACGGCAACGGGCTGCAACTGCTCGAGCATCTGAAGCAGCAGCGCAAGCGCGAAAACGTAATCATCATCTCGGCCCGCGACTCGCTCGACGACAAGATTCTGGGGCTCGACATGGGGGCCGACGACTACCTGCCCAAGCCCTTCCACACGGCCGAACTGCTGGCCCGCATCAAGAGCGTACTGCGGCGGGGCAAGAGCGGCGGCGAAATGGCGCTGTGCCTGGGCAACGTATCGCTCGAGCCCGAGAGTTCGCGGGTGCTGGTGGCCGGTCACGAGCTACCGTTGCTGAAAAAGGAGTTCGACATCTTGTTCTACTTCATGCAACGCCCCAACCACCTGGTCGACAAGTCGGTCCTGGCCGAAGCCGTGTGGGGCGACCACGCCGACCAGGCCGATAACTTCCACTTCGTTTATGCCCAGATGAAGAACCTGCGCCGCAAGCTGGCCGATGCCGGTGCCGACATCGAGATAAAATCGGTCTACGGGTTCGGCTACAAACTTATCCCCCCGACCGAATAAAACCTCTATCGCCGCATGAAACTGATTTATCGCATAGCGTTGCGCCTCTCGGCCGTACTCATCCCGCTCATGGCTTTGTGGGCCACGCTGTTCTATTTTATGACGGTCGACGAAATCAACGACGAGGCCGACGACGCCCTCGCCGACTACTCCGAACTGATTATCGTGCGCATGCTGGCCGGTCGGGAGCTTCCCCCGCTGAACAGCGGCTCGAACAACAGCTACTCAATTACCCCGGTCCCGCGCGAGTATGCCGACTCGAAATCGCATATCGAGTATTACGACGCCGAGGTCTACATCCCCGAAAAGGAGGAGACCGAGCCGGCCCGTATCCTCTCGACCATCTTTTGCGACAACGACGACAACTACTACGAACTGAAGGTGGCCATGCCTACCTTCGAAAAGGAGGACCTCGTGCGCACCATCCTCTTCTGGATTGCCCTGCTCTACCTGGTTCTACTCCTTACCCTCATCGGGGTAACCACCTGGATATTCCACCGCAGCATGCGCCCGCTATACGCCTTGCTGCACTGGCTCGACAACTTTACGCTGGGAAAAACCAATACGCCGGTCCCCGACGACACACACATCTCCGAATTTCACAAGCTCAACGTAGCAGCCCAAGAGGCAGCCAACCGCTCGGCAATGCTTTTCGAACGGCAGAAACAGTTCATCGGCAACGCCTCGCACGAACTGCAAACCCCACTGGCCATCCTGGGCAACCGCATCGAGTGGCTGCTCGACAACACCGAGTTGAACGAGAAACAGGTCGAAGAGCTCTTCAAGATGCAACGCTCGCTCGGTCACATCGTCCGCCTTAACAAGACATTGCTGTTGCTCACCAAGATAGAGAACGGGCAATTCCCCGAGAGCACCGAGGTAGATGTAGCCGCCCTCATCCGGGAGCAGGCCCCGCTCTACAACGAGATTTACGAGTCACGGCACATCGATTGCCGCATCGACCTCCCCGACCGCTTCGTCGTCTCGATGAACGACTCGCTGGCCTCGACCCTCATCACCAACCTGCTCAAGAATGCCTATGTGCACACCGAGTCCGGCCACGGCATCGACATCGCGCTGCACAACCGCACGCTCACCATCGCCAACGACGGCAACACTCCGCTCGATGCCGACCACATATTCGACCGCTTCTACCAGGGGAACAAGAAAGAAGGTTCTACCGGTCTGGGGCTGGCGCTGGTCAAGGCCGTATGCCGCTACTACAACCTCGACATCGAGTACCGATATACCGACGGGCGGCACTGTTTTGCCGTCACCTGGCCCCCGAAGTGAGAAAAAAGTGATTTTTTTCGAGAAATTTCCCGAAATTTCAAATTCGCTTCAAAATTGTACTCAATCTTTGTACCATCAAAAGAAAACAAAACAAATGTATAACCCATAAAATTTTGAACATTATGAAAAAGTTATTGATTCTCTCGACCATTCTGATGATCTTCGGCATTACCACCGCTTGCGCCGACAACGACAAACCCATTGCCGTAACCCAGTTGCCCGCCAAGGCCCAACAATTCATCAAGAGCTATTTCCCCAACGAAAAAGTGGCTCTGGCCAAAGTCGAGCGGGAATTCCTGGAGACCCGCTACGAAGTGGTATTCACCAACAGCTCGAAGGTAGAGTTCTGGAAAGATGGCGAGTGGAAAGAGATCGACTGCAAATACTCGGTCGTTCCCACGAAACTCATCCCCACCCAAATCGCTCAATATGTATCGCAGAACTATCCCGACACCCAAATCGTAAAAATCGACCGGGACAAACGGGACTACGAGGTAAAGATCACCAACGGTCTGGAACTGACATTCGACAAACAATTTAATCTGATAGACATAGACGATTAACCGCACCACATCGTTGGTTTATGGGGCCCGTTCTCGCAGAGATTGCGAGAACGGGTTTTTCCTTTTACCCGGTCTGCATCCACACGGCACCGCAACAATCCCCGCGTACCGGCAAAAAAAATACCGCCGAAGAGAAGAGTCTCCGGCGGTATTTTTTCAACCTATACTTATATCTTACTTGATAATTTCGAGGCGTTTGAAACACTTCTCGATCTTATCGAGAGCAATGTCTACTTGAGCACGTGTGTGCGTAGCCATCAGCGAGAAGCGAATCAGCGTATCTTTGGGAGCTACGGCCGGAGCCACAACCGGGTTGACGAAGATACCCTCGTCGAAGAGGTCGCGGGTTACCCGGAAGGTCTTCTCGTTGTCGCGGATAAAGAGCGGGATAATAGGCGTGCAGGTGTTGCCTATCTCGCAACCGATGCGACGGAAACCTTCGAGAGCGTAGTTGGTCACATCCCACAGGTTGGCGATACGCTCGGGCTCACTCTCCATAATGTCGAGGGCGGCACCTACGGCAGCCGTCGAAGCCGGCGTGATGCTGGCGCTGAAGATATAGGAGCGAGAGTTGTGACGCAGGTAGTTGGCCGTCACCTTGTCGGTAGCGATGAATCCGCCCAGCGAAGCCAGCGACTTGCTGAAGGTACCCATAATCAGGTCTACATCGTCGGCTACCCCGAAGTGGTCGCAGGTACCACGACCGTTGCGGCCGAAGACGCCGATACCGTGAGCCTCGTCGACCATCACGGCGGCATTGTATTTCTTGGCCAGACGTACAATCTCGGGCAGGTTGGCTACGTCGCCCTCCATCGAGAAAACACCGTCGGTCACAATCAGCTTCACCTTGTCGGGATCGCAGTTACGCAGCTGCTCCTCGAGCGACTCCATATCGTTGTGACGATATTTTACCGGAGTCGAGAAAGACAAACGGCGGCCTTCGATAATCGAAGCATGGTCGAGCTCGTCCCACAAAATATAATCGCCACGGCCGGTCACACAGGATACGACACCCAGATTGACCTGAAATCCAGTTGAGTAAATGATAGCCTCTTCCTTACCCACAAACTTGGCCAACCGATGTTCCAACTCTTCGTGAATATCGAGTGTACCGTTCAGGAATCGCGAACCGGCACAACCCGTACCATATTTACGGATGGCAGCGATAGCGGCTTCCTTGATTTTGGGGTGATTGGTAAGGCCTAAATAGCTGTTCGAACCGAACATCAAAACTTTTTTACCATTGATTAAGACCTCGGTGTCCTGATCGCTTTCTATCTTGCGGAAATAAGGATAAACACCCAGTGCCTTGGCTTTCTGCGGAGCATCATACTTCGACAGTTTCTCTTGCATCAATTTCATAGTTTATTGCTGTATCTATTTTGTTATAAACTATTTGCACAACCACGACGTTTCGTAAAGTGCCTTTGAAAATACAGGGTGCAAAGGTAACACAAATATCCGAATAAAAACCATTTTTACTAAAAAAAACTCCGCTTTATCTCTAAATTCGTATTTCATACTCCCCTGTTATCGAACAAATCATTATATTTGTAAATATGCTTTTTGTTATTTTTCTCATTCTTTCATAAAGGATGTAGAGTTACACGTCTCGATTACTCACAAAAAACGACAGTTATCCAACCAAAAGACCCGAAACATGACCACAAATTCAAGGCCCTGGCAATCGTTTACCATCTTCATAAGCAGCACATTTACCGACATGGACGCCGAGCGGGACTACCTGAACAACATCATCGCCCGTGATTTAGAACGCGAATTTGAGAAACGGCGTGTGTCGCTGACCTTTGTCGACCTGCGCTGGGGGGTGCACACCGATAAGGAGAAACGACAAGACGAGCGAGAACTCTCGGTTCTCAATGTATGTATGGAAGAGATAAAGAGAAGCCGCCCCTTCTTTGTGGCCCTGCTCGGCCATCGCTATGGATGGGTACCCTCTCAAGAGTGCTTCCAACGGATTCTCAACCAGATGGACGACGAAGACCGTTCTCTGCTGCAAGGAGCCGAAGGGTACAGCGTTACGGCCATGGAAATTCTGTTCGGGGCTCTGGGACGCAAGGACCTTCTGCCCCACAGTCTGTTCTACTTCCGCGACAAAGAGTCTTACGACAATATGCCTGCCGAAAAACTACCGCAGTACATCGACCCGGTAAATTCCGACAAACTGGAACACCTCAAACAGCATATCCGTTCACGCTGCGAAGCCGAGCGGTTAGACAACGTACACACCTATCGTTTGGAATGGAAAGACGACCGCTTCACCCGACTGGAAGAATGGGGCGAACAGCTGAAACGGCAGTTACGCCACGAGATAGAGACCGAACTGGCCGACACGGCCAACACCGCACCCCAAACCTGGATTGAGGCAGAAGAGCTCCAACAAGAGATTTTCCGGCATACACAGACTCGCCTGTTTGTCGGGCGGCAGAAAGAGCTCGACACGTTGGAACATTTTGCCCTCACCCGACAAGGGGTCATAGTCATCCCAAGCTACCCCCTGATGGGGAAAAGCGCCCTGCTGTGTCAACTGTACACCCGGCTGGTGAAACGACCGGAGTTCATCGTGCTGCTGCACTGCACCAAGGTTTCGCTCTATGCCGACTATACCTACCGTATGTTTTGCCGATTCGCATCACGGCTATGTACCGAACTGAATATCCCGTATGCCGAACCCGACAAAGTCGGGAACAAAGCCCGTTTATATTTTCTGGATTTGGTACATCAGGCTACGGTAAACAAGCGTAAGGTTATACTTCTCATCGATTCGACCGACGCATTCCGCCCATCGGACGACGCATCCAATTACAGTTGGCTCCCCGACGAAGCCTGCTGCATACTCACTTGCAAAAAAACAGCCGAAGAGGGATACGAAAAGGAGATTACAATCTATAAACCAGAGGCTCAGGTGATGTCTCTTCCCTTTTTAACCCGGCAAGAGGCGCTATTGCTTCTTCAGGAGCAATGTCGATTGTATCACAAGAGCATACCCGACTCCTTAATCGACCTGATTCTATCCAAAAAATACACCGGGGACGAACCTCTCGAATGGAGTCCCGACGGATATTATGCCTATTACAACCCCCTATGGATAAAACTCCTGGTCTGGTATCTGGTTTCGCTCGACGAGGCCGACTATGCCAAGGCCCGATACACCGGCAGCGAGACCGACAACGAAAAAAGACTGGAGAACTACCTGCTCCAGTGTGTGCAGGAAGCTCCGGTCTTCCCCTCCCACCTCGTCGTCCAATCCATCATTCCCCGCCTGCTGCACGACGTGGACGAAAATTTCTTATGGAGCGCCCTGTTTCTGCTCGCATTCTCCTACCGGGGCATGAGCGAAACCGACCTTAAAGAGTTGTTGGGATCGTCGTGGGATTCACTTGCATTCTCCAACATACACCACTATCTCAAAGACATACTCGTCCAAGACTACGAATCGGGAGCCTGGTATTTCACCTACCAGCACATATCACAAATGCTCAGCAAACTGCCCTCTCAAAGGACCAAGCAAGCCCTGTTTTTCAATCTGTCCCTATACTACCGCACCGCAGGCAAGAGCCGCCCCCACGCATCTCAAAAAGAGGTCTATTACTGTCTGATGGCCGATCTGCCCTTAACCGCCGCATACACTTGCATCGACCCCGACCTGAGTAACGAAAATCTGGAAACGACGGTTACCGAAATAACCGAAAACATCAAATCAGATGCTCCGGCAATGCTGCCCTGGGTTATCAACATGTTCTGCCTATCACGGGATCAAGCCCATCAATACAATCGAGAACGGGTTAACAACGATGATTTTTGGGAAATGATGGAATCGTACGGTTACACCCGATTATACCAGATAGCCATAGAGTACCTGTATCCGCAACTGAACTGGTGGAGAAAGGAGATTGCCTTGCAGTTTGCCCAAGGCATCGATAGCAGCGTCAAAGCGTATGCAGACCGCCACCCCGAAAACAGCGATGCCTGGAAACTGCTCAAAGAGCTTTATTACAAGATACTCGATTCGGCCGAAGCCATGGGAGATTTCCAAACGACCAAAAAGTACGCCCAGCTTATCGATTCGCTGGAGGCTGATAAAAAAGAGATACCGGACAGTATAGGCGACCAAATGAAAGGCCGGGCGGCCCTGAACGAAAAAGACTACGCACTCGCCGAAAAACTGTTTACACGTTCCTACTCGAAAGACAAGCAGAATTACCAAGCCTCACCCCACGACATTCAACTCGCATACAATATATTCTCCAGCTGCCTGCACTTGCTCGACCTATATCGCCGCACGTCCAACCGAGACAAGCAACGGAGACTGATTGAAGAGGCTCAAACCTATATACCTCAGATTTCGGCCCGCACCGAGTTCCTTGACACCATAGCCGCTTTCTGTCACCTGGCCGGACAAGCCTACGTCGATATGGACGACAGCAAAAAAGCTTTGCCATTCCTTACCCAAGCCATCGAGATGCGTACCGCCCTGCACGAACAGAACTTGCAAAACGACCACTACACCATCGAATTGGGCATTGCCTATGAAACATTGGGCACCTACTACGAAGACCGCAACGAAAACAATCGGGCCTTGACCTGCTACCAAAAACAATTCGACCTGTTCCAGAAAGTTCTGATTGCAGACCCTCAAAACATGGAATGCCGGCACTTCTTGTTGATTGCCGCCTGCCACTTGTGGGATATACATAAAGAGGTATCGGACGAGCCTGACGAAAAGTGGGAAGAGCTGAACAACACCCTCGTACAATTAGGTATCACCACCGACTCTACGATATGGGAGCCCTATGAACTGCAACACGTCGGCCAGGCCTATTTCTTCTTATACCAGATCTGGGAAAAACAATCGCCCGAAGAGCAACTGTATACCCCGCAGGATATGTTCACCGCCCTGCTGGACGGTTGGGCCCTTCTCGAAAAATCTTTTATCCAAACCCAGATACCCCGCTTCATCGTGCTCGGCCTCTTCTGCTTGTACTACCGGTTGGAGATTGCCGTCAAATACGGCTTTGACCAGAAAGAGGTACTCGAGCTGTTGATCAACTCCTATTATACCTATCAAAGCCCGGAGGTATCTGCCGACATTCCATTGGGACAAACAATCGTTACAAGAATCGAACGAGTGCTCTCCATGTTGCAGAAAAAAAAGGCAACACCCTTGCAATCACTCTTCTCCTCGGCCTACGAAAAAGGCGACTATGTCGAAGCGATTGCCCGCTATGACGAGATACAAAACCCGTCTGTCCACGAGCAAATGGTCTATGCCCTCTGCCTGTTGAGAGCCAACCTGAAAAAGAAGGCCGAGCTCATATTCAACGACATCCGCCAACAGGCCACCGAGCGGGATGTCCGGTTGCTGGCTACCCTCAATTTAGGCACATGCCTCTTGTTGAACGGCAAAATGGACGAGTTTCAAACGCTGTTCAAAGAGCTCACCGAGGTCGAGAAACAACGGGAACAGGCGCAACTGCTGCTCCATGCTTATCGCCTATATGCCTCCTCTCTCGAAGACAATCGCCCCTGGTACAAACGCTGGTTAGGGTCACGACCAACTACAAACCGTCCCCCCTTGTCTTTGCCCAAACCTTACGGTTGGGAAAAGATATAAACCGACAAACTGCAACCCGTAGAGCAAAGCCTATGTAAAAAGATAATATCCAATATATTACAATCGGTTACAACTTCCTGCTCCATCTATTATGGAATCAGGGATATCAGGTGAATATACCCAACCGCAAACCCTGCTTGTAATTGTTTTGTAATAAATTCGTCGGGTTATTACCCAGAATTTGAAAAAAATTGCGAAATTTGCCGATTGTATAACCCTTATGACAGAGAACAAATATGAAATTCTCAGCACAACAAATAGCAGATTTTCTGCATGGTGAGCTGGTGGGCGATGCCTCGGTCGAGGTGAGCAACCTCTCCAAAATCGAAGAAGGCACCCCGGGGACACTCACCTTCCTGGCCAATCCCAAATACACGCATTATATCTACCAGACTCATGCCAGCATTGTGTTGGTACATCGCGAGTTCGAGCCCGAGCATCCCATCGAGGCCACGCTCATCAAGGTAGACGACCCCTATGCCTGCCTGGCCATGCTGCTCAACCTGGTGAATGCCTCGCTCACGGCCAAGCAGGGAATCGAACAGCCCAACTATGTAGCCGCATCGGTTACACTCCCCGACGACATTTATCTGGGAGCCTTTGCCTACATTGGCGAGCGGGTAAAACTGGGAAAGAATGTCAAGATATACCCGCAGGTATATGTGGGCAACGACGTCACCATCGGCGACAACGTCACCCTCTACCCGGGTGTGAAAATCTATCACAGCTGCGTAATCGGCAACAACTGCACCCTGCACGCAGGCGTTGTCATCGGAGCCGACGGTTTCGGGTTCGCTCCGCAGGCCAACGGCGAATATGCCAAGATTGCCCAGATAGGCAACGTGATTCTTGAAGACAATGTCGAGGTAGGTGCCAACACCACCATCGACCGCGCCACCATGGGCTCGACCATCATCCGCAAAGGGGTGAAACTCGACAACCTCATACAGATTGCCCACAACGTAGAGGTGGGCGAACACACCGTTATTGCCGCCCAGGCCGGTATAGCCGGGTCGGCCAAGGTGGGCAGCCACGCCATGATAGGCGGCCAGGTGGGTGTGGCCGGCCACATCAGACTGGGCGACCGCATTCAGGTGGGAGCTCAGTCGGGTATCCCCAACCACGTCGACGACGATGCCGTCATCATGGGTTACCCCGCCGTCCCCTCCAAAGAGTTTGCCCGGCAGGTGGTCTACATCAAGCGTCTGCCCGAACTGACTCGCACGGTCAAGGAGCTCTCCAAAGAGATAGAGTCGTTGAAAGAACAACTGAAAAACAAATAAAACTCAATATCGATGAAACAAAAAACCCTCAAAAACAGTTTCTCGGTGAGCGGAAAAGGATTACACACCGGTTTGGAAATCACCGCAACCTTCCTCCCCGCCCCCGAACATCATGGATATAAGATACAGCGTATCGACCTCGAAGGGCAACCCATTATCGAAGCGCTGGCCGAAAACGTAGTAGAGACCAGCCGGGGCACGGTGATTGCCGAAGGCGATGCCCGTGTAGGCACTATCGAACACGCTATGGCTGCCCTGTATGCCGCCGAAATTGACAACTGCCTCATTCAGGTAAATGCCCCCGAGCTGCCTATTCTCGACGGCAGTGCCGCCGTGTATGCCGAAGAGATAGAACGCTGTGGCCTCGTAGAGCAGAATGCCGAACGGGAATACTACCTGATTAAATCGAAAATCGAGTTGCACGACGAAGAGAGCGGTTCGTCGATTGTCGTTCTGCCCGACGATGAGTTCAGCATCAATACCCTCATCTCGTTCGACTCGCCCATACTGAGCAACCAGTTTGCCAGCCTCGACGACCTGCACGACTTCAAGAAAGAGATTGCCGGTGCACGCACCTTTGTCTTTGTGAGAGAGGTAGAGCCCCTCGTAAAGCACAACCTCATCAAGGGTGGAGACCTCGACAACGCCATCGTCATCTACGACCAAAAGACCTCGCAGACCGAGCTCGACCGTCTGGCCGACCTGCTGGGCGTGCCCCACAAGCATGTAGACGAACTCGGCTACATCAACAACAAGCCGCTCGAGTTTGACAACGAGCCGGCCCGCCACAAACTGCTCGACATCCTGGGCGACATCGCTCTGGTGGGCAAACCCATCAAGGGCCGCATCATCGCTACCCGTCCGGGGCATAAAATCAACAACCAGTTTGCCCGCCTCATCCGCAAGGAGGTACGCCGTCAAGACATCCAATGCCCGGTCTACAACCCCAACAAGGCTCCGCTCATGGACATCAACCGCATTCGCCAGTTGCTGCCCCACCGCTACCCCTTCCTGCTCGTCGACAAGATTATCGAGATGGGTACACGCCACATCGTAGGTGTGAAAAACGTATCGGGCAACGAACCCTTCTTCCAGGGCCACTTCCCCGCCGAGCCCATCATGCCGGGCGTTCTGCAAGTCGAGGCCATGGCTCAGACCGGTGGTCTGCTGGTATTGAGTACCGTCGAAGAGCCCGAGCGCTACTCGACCTACTTTATGAAAATCGACAATGTCAAATTCCGTCAAAAAGTAGTTCCGGGCGACACCATCATCTTCCACCTGTCGCTCATGTCGGAGATACGCCGGGGATGTGCCTACATGAAAGGCTATGCCTTCGTAGGTGAACGCATTGTAACCGAAGCCGAATTTATGGCACAGATTATCAAGAACAAATAAATACTAAAACGAAAAAACATGAAACAACCGTTAGCATACGTCCATCCCGATGCCAAGATTGCCAATAATGTGGTAATCGAGCCGTTTGTTACGATCGATAAAAACGTAGTCATCGGCGAAGGGACTCAGATAGGCTCCAATGTAACCATTCTGGAAGGCGCACGTATCGGCAAGAACTGCAAGATATTCCCGGGAGCAGTCATTGCGGCCATTCCCCAAGACCTGAAATTCAACGGCGAAGATACCATTGTAGAGATTGGCGACAACACTACCCTGCGTGAATGTGTGACGGTAAACCGCGGTACCGCCGCCAAAGGCAAAACCGTAGTCGGCAGCAACTGCCTCATCATGGCCTATTCGCACATCGCCCACGACTGCGTCGTAGGCGACAACGTCATCATCTCGAACGCTACCCAGGTAGCCGGCGAAGTGGTTATCGACAACTATGCCGTCATCGGCGGGGGCACCCTCATCCACCAGTTCAGCCACATCGGTGCACACGTGATGATACAGGGCGGCTCGCACGTCAACAAAGACATCCCCCCCTACATCAAGGTAGGACGCAACCCCATCTCCTACGCCGGCATCAACTCCATCGGTCTGCGCCGTCGCAACTTCAGCAACGAGACCATCTGCAACATCCAGGAGATTTACCGGTACCTCTACCTGTCGGACATGAACAACAGCGACGCTATCGAACGCATCGAGGCCGAACTGCCTGCCACCAAAGAGCGTGACGAAATCGTCATGTTCGTGCGCAACTCCAAACGGGGAATTATCAAAGGATATCTCTAAGATACACTTTTTCGATAATACCGATTACGAAGCGGGAGCCTCTGAGCAAGAGACTTCCGCTTCGCGTTTTATCGCCATCGGATAGACAAACAGGCTTGAAAAGTCTATTAAACGGGCTTTGCGAGACATATTCCCGACTAAAAATTTTGAGGTTCGAAACTTTCAAATATATTTGCACACCATAATCATGTAATGGCGCCTCCGAAAACCATAGACAGAGTAGGAAAAACGAAAAAAATGGAATTATGAAAAAGATTCTCTTCGCAGCCGCTGCAGCGGCTTTGGTACTCACCAACGTACAAGCACAAGAAAAGTTCAAGCCCGATGCCATGACCGTATCCACCGAGTTGAGCTACTCGCCCGGCGGTGCTACCGATGGTGGCTTCAGCCTGCCCGAGTATGGTGCCAAAGTGCGTTTGCACCTCAACGAAAAGATGGCCGTGCGCTTGAAACTGGGATTGAACACATCGTCGCAAAAGACAACCGACTTTACCCCCAACGGCACAAACGACGACATAGAGACCTACCACCGCAACACGCAAACGATATTCTCTATTATGCCCGGCTTTGAGTATCACTTTACCAAATATGAAAGAATATCGCCTTATGTCGGAGGCGAAATCGGATTACTGTCCTCTACAACTAAAGAGACGACCAGCAGCTCAATCAGCGAAAATAAGACCATAATCAAGAATCCGGGACTGGGATTCGGCATCAACGTATTCACCGGTGTCGATGTGTACCTGTGCAAAGGCCTCTACCTGGGTTTCGAGCTTGGTCTGGGGTATGAATCGCTGGATACCAAACGTACCCTAACTACTACCATATCAGAGAACGGGACCACCGAAGACAAGGGAAACCAAGCTATACTGCAAACCTCGTTCGGCTTCCACGCTACCCCGTCGCTGCGCGTAGGCTGGTGCTTCTAATCGACCATAAAGAGCTTATCGGCTTGTATATCAACAGCGAGGCATATCACCACGATATGCCTCGCCTCTTTTAAATATAGGTATCGCCCTACCCTCGACGGCCGACAGCTGCCGAAATATAAGTGTTGCCCCTATATTTTTACAGCCATTATTTGGTAAGCGAAAGTTTTTTACTACTTTTACATATCCAAAAAAAGAACCTAATTACACAACATCATGATCTATAAATTCAGAATTGTTTCGGACGAAGTTGACAATTTCAGACGGGAAATCTGCATAGACTCCGATGCCACCTTTCTCGATTTGCACGATGCCATACTCGACTCGGTGGGCTTCACCAAAGATCAAATGACCTCGTTTTTCATTTGTGACGACGATTGGGAGAAAAAGACCGAAATCACGCTCGTAGACATGGGCAAAGATTCCGACGAAGATACCTGGATTATGTCCTCGACCCGGCTGAGCGAGCTGATCGAAGACGAGGGCCAACGTCTGGTTTTCGTATTCGACTACATGACCGACCGCATGTTCTTCATGGAGTTGAAAGAGATTGAGCCGGGCAAAGACCTCGATGCCCCCATCTGCACCCGCAAAGAGGGAAATCCCCCGCAACAGACCATGGACTTCGAGGAACTGGAGAAGAAGAATTCCGCCAACAACACATCGGAACTCGACGAAGATTTCTATGGCGACGAAACCTACGACCCGTCGGAACTCGACGACGAAGGCTTTGCCGACCTGAACATGGACGACGATTACACGCTGTAACCGATTCGCCCCCGAGGGCAACCGTATAAACGCATTGCAGGGCTGCTTCGCTATCGCGCGAGGCGGCCCTTTTTTTATACAACAAGAGGCGAGACATTCTGCTCAGCTCCCGTTACTCGACGATAGTGGCGGCAATGTGGCGCACCCCGCCGTCGTTACGGAACTCACACAGATAGATACCCTGCCAGGTTCCCAGGTCGGGGCGGCCGTTGCGAATGGGTATCGTCAGCGACGGACCCAACAGCGAGGCCTTGATATGGGCCGACATGTCGTCGTCGCCCTCACAAATGTGGCGGAAGTAAGGAGCACCGTCGGGGACTGCCCTGTCGAAAAACGAAGCGAAATCGCGACGCACGTCGGGGTCGGCATTCTCGTTGATGGTCAATGCCGCCGAAGTATGCTTGATAAACAGATGGAGCACACCGGCTTGCGGCAACTCGGGCAAGCGGGTAAAAATCTCTCGCGTTACCAGGTGATAGCCTCGCCCGTAGTGAGGCAATGTAATCTCTATTGTTCGAACCATAATACAATTTTTTACAAAGGTAATGAAAAGAAGAGAGAGAGAAACCGCCCCCTACCGCATGAGAGAGCAAAAACAGGAGAACAAACAGGAAAGAGACGCGACACCCCTCAGCGGCCCGTCTCGTGGAAAAACCGATACTTAATCCAATAGTAGAAACGCTTGAATACGTTCGAAGGCTCGGGTTTGAAATGGACGGTTACATCTACCTCGTCGCGATTGAAAAACAGAATATAGGTCGACGACACCAATGCTACATGATATTCAAACTTTTCGATTCCATAGACATTCCGCAACAGAATCGTGCGAAAGGGGTTGTCGTCGCTCATCTGTGCAAACGTAAGGGAATCGTCGGTCAACGTAACGCCATACAGCGTCCCGCAAAGAGTCATAAACTCATCGAGATTCAAATCGGATAAGGTTTTAGGCGGGCTCGAATACTTCTTATACAAAGCCTTAATGACACGTTTAGAAATCATAGCACCACAAGAATATGAATATAAGCACTTTTTCCTTGGATAAATATAAGAAAGAATAGGTATACGCCCCAATTCCCATTAAGAATTCTTCTTCTAATTAACATATAGATACATAACAAAACAAATATTAGCCATTCAAGCGTTAATAAATGCTCATTCTCCCTTCACTTCTTGACTCGCCAAGCGGCATAGCACCAGCACAAGACCAAATAAATAGGACCTGCACTACGAAAACAGATTGGTCACAGTTGATCGTACACCTTTCGATCGACAAAAAAGGAAGCGTGCGGATGACTATTTATTCCGCACCCAAAACGAAGAGCAAAAATATTCGGTCACGACAACCGATCTTTGAGCGACTGAAAATCGTAACTGCCGGGCGACTGATAGATACGCAGCCCGAACTCACGAGTGATGCCCAGGGTATGGTCCATAAGGTCGGCGGCTATGCCTTCGTAGATTTTCCACACCTTTTCCGACGAAAAGAGATAGAGCTCTACGGGCAATCCCTTCTCGGCCATGGGCAGATAGCGCACCATGTAGAGCATATCGGGGTTCGACTTTCCCATCTGCCGGATATAGTTCTCGAGATAGACCCTGAAGAGCAGGGTATTGGTGACCCGCAACTCCTCGACCAGAAACCGGTTACCGGCCGCACGGGCATCGGCAATGGCCTGCAACCGCTGCGATACGAACTCGCCAATGAGGAAATTGGACTCGAACTGGTGCAGCTCCTCCTCATCGAGAAAGGTAATACTGTTCACATCGAGCAGAATCTGCCGCGTGATGCGGCGGCCGCCACTCTCGAACATGCTGCGCCAGTTGGTGAACGAACCCGAAACCAACGCATAAGGGGGTATGGTCGTGGTCGTGTTGTCGAAGTTTCTCACCTTCACCGTGTTGAGGGTAACGTCCTGCACGATACCGTTGGCATTATGCGCCGGGGCGGTAATCCAGTCGCCCTTGTGCAGCATGTTGTTGGCCGACAGCTGTATACCGGCCACAAAGCCCAGAATCGTATCTTTGAATATCAACATGAGTACGGCTGCCGAGGCTCCCAATCCGGCAAACAACCGGGCAGGCGACTCGTCGATGATGGTACCCACGATACTGATAAATCCAATTGAGAAGAGTATCACTTGCAACGTCTGAATACCGCCCTTGATGGGGTAGTGGCGCAGCTCCTCCTTCTCGTTGAAGATGTCGAGAAAGGCATTGAGCATGCCGTTCAGGAAACGGAGTATCAGCGCAATGATATAGACCTTGCAGATGCGTTCGGTCAATACATACCAGCTACCCTCCGGCTCGAATGCCGAAGGCAAAAAGGCATAGAGGATAAAGGCCGGCGCCAAGGCTGCCAACCGGGCCACCACCTTCTTGTCGTACAGATGGTCGTCCCATTCGAACTTGGTACGGCGAATAACCGGCAACAACAGTTTGTTGATGAGCAGCTTGCAAACCACATCGCACACCACGGCAATGAGTACGATCAAAATCACATAAATCAAGGTATACCCTATCTCGGTGGTATCGAACATGAGACCGGCTACGGCATGCAACGAATTTTCGACAGACTCCAACATAACAATCACTTTTTCATTCTACAACCGGCTGGGCTTCACTCTTCTTGCTCTTATCCTTCTTACCGAACGAGAAGCGATACCCTACCGTATAGGTAAACCCAAAGGGCGAACCCTCGGGACCGAAGCCCGGGATAAACCAAGGCTGAGAATCGGCATTCTTCTTGTAGCTGAACATCATGCGGTAGCGCACGGTCCAACCCATATAGAAGTTCTTATAGACCTGAACACGCAAACCGCCCAACAGTTCGCCCCAATGGGCCCACGACTTCTGCCCGGTCATGCTCAGTTGCTCGGTCTCTTCCCAGTACGACGACTCCATCGTGATGTTGTCGATGTCGTAGGTAAAGAACGAAAATCCATATCGCACACCGATGTAGAAGAAGCTCATCTCCTCCTTGTTGTAACCGAAGTTGTAGTTCATGCCTATGCGGTTGTAGAGCGATGGCTTGGTGCGATAGGTGAAATTCAGCTCCTCGGGGGTATTGTCGGCATAGCCCAACCCAATCTCCCACACCGGGAAGAATCGATTATGCAGGTCGAGCTCGGCCGCTATCTCGTAGTTGCCGTAACTCTGACCGAAGAGTTTGGTCACCCCGTCGAGTATATTTACATTCACCGTCAAGCCGTTGAAGAGAGGATAGATATACCCTTTGATTTTGGGCTCCTCGGGCTCGGGGGCCACCACACTGTCGGGTTGTGTGGTCACCGTATCGCGCTGGGCCGTAGGGTCTACCGGCGTAATGCGACGTTGGGCCACCGACGTCAGGGCCACCAGCAGGAACAATATGAACAGTTTACTCCTCATCGGGTTCGGGGGTTTGAACGGTATAATACAGGCGCACGCTCTCTACGTCGTCGTTGGTTATCTCGTGCACGATTACGGCTACCGAATCGAGCACATGGCGGGTATAGCGACAAGTCTCGATGCTGAAGTTATACATGGCACCGCAGTCGATCGAAGCAAAATAGGGATAGGCCCGATAGACAAACGTGAGCGTGTCGTTGTTGCGGGGCGACGCGAGCGACTGTTGCAAATAGCGAATGACATATTGCGTGGAGTCCTGGGTAAAGCGCAACGGCAGATAGACCTGACTGACCGCGACGGCCGAGTCGAGCAGCATCGAATCGTTGGGCTGCCCAATCCCGTATATCGAAATCGAGTCGATGGCCAGGGCCTGCTCGTTGATATTGTAGGCATAGAACTGAGCCCGCGGTATGCTGTTGCGGTTTTCCACACAACCGTCGCTACCGCAACTGCCCAACAGCAGCGCGCAGCCACACAGCCACAGGCACCAGGCGGCCCGGGATCTTCTCAGAAGCGCTCCCATTTCACCACATCGTTAAACGGTTTACGCTTCCGCTCCGTTTCGGCAGCATCGGCCGGATAGCCTACGGGCAGGAGCACAACGGGTTCCCACGTAGGGGGCAGATTCAGCACCTCGCGGCAACGGGCTACGTCGAAGTTGCACACCCAGCAGGTACCCAGCCCCTGCTCAACGGCAGCCAGGGCCAGATGCTCGGTAGCAATGGCGACGTCGACATCGCAGAAGTCCTTGCCGTCGGAGGCCCGTTTCCACGAAGCCTCGTGATTGCCGCACACCACGATGCAGGCCGGAGCCGCCGCAAACCATTCGCGCGGGTAGCACTCGTACAGCGCCTTCAGCTGCTCGGCCTCGCGCACCACCACAAAGCACCACGGTTGAAAATTCACGGCCGACGGTGCCAGCCGGGCGACTTCGAGCATATATTCGAGTTTGGCACGTTCGACCTTGGCCGGAGCAAAGGCGCGCACCGACTTGCGGGCCTTCACCAACGCAAGCAAATCGGGATATTTATTTTCGTTCATACTATTCAAAGAGTTTCGACAGATTCGATTTTATTTCAACTCGCTCTCTATCTGGTAGTTGTTGCGTTCGCTCGAGTTGCGCGAAATCAATTCGCCCACAAAACCGGCCAGGAACAACTGGGTGCCCAGAATCATGGCCGTGAGAGCCAGATAGAAATAGGGCGAGTCGGTCACCAACCGATAGGGCAACCCGCTGTACAGGCAATAGAGCTTGTTGGCCCCCACCACAATCACGGCGATAAAGCCCAACACAAACATCAGGCTGCCCAGCAACCCGAAGAAGTGCATGGGTTTCACCCCGAAGCGAGAGAAGAACCACAGGGTAATGAGGTCGAGATAACCGTTTACAAACCGGTCGAGCCCGAACTTGGTCTTGCCATACTTGCGGGCCTGGTGATGAACCACCTTCTCGCCTATCTTGTCATACCCGGCATTCTTGGCTAGGTAGGGTATATAGCGGTGCATGTCGCCGTAGACCTCGATATTCTTCACCACCTCCTTCTTGTAGGCCTTCAATCCGCAGTTGAAGTCGTGCAGATTCCTGATGCCCGACACCTTGCGGGCCGTGGCGTTGAAGAGTTTGGTGGGTATGGTTTTGGAGAGCGGGTCGTAGCGTTTCTTTTTCCACCCCGACACCAGGTCGTAACCGTCGACCGTAATCATGCGGTAGAGTTCGGGTATCTCGTCGGGGCTGTCCTGCAAGTCGGCATCCATGGTGATGACCACATCGCCCTCGGCCCGCAGGAAACCGGTATAGAGAGCCGGCGACTTGCCGTAGTTGCGACGGAACTTCACCCCCTTGATGCAGGGGTTCTTCTCGCGCAGCGACTCGATGACCTGCCACGAATTGTCGGTACTGCCGTCGTTGATAAACCAGATTTCGTATGAAAACTTGTTGGCGGCCATTACCCGCTCGATCCACGCTGTCAGCTCGGGCAGCGATTCGGCCTCGTTATACAAAGGTACGATTACCGAAATATCCATATTCCTATTGTTTTGTATGATTTGACTTTGCACGCAGTTTCACGAGCCACGCTATCGCAGCCGACAGCAACGACCCGAAAAACAGATTCACCCACATGCGCTCTACCACCACCGACATCGGCGTGGGCACGTTGCCCTTCTCGAGCCCCTCCTTCATGGCGTCGAGCAACGAGGGGTCCTTGGCCATCAGATTCAGAGCCTCCATCAGCTCGACAGCCGACTGGAACTGAATCTTGATGTACTCGGGGTTGATATAGACATAATAGATATACTGGGCCAGACTGCTGATGAGCGACGTGAAGAAAAAGAGCATGATACCCATCATCCACAGTTGGGCGAAATAGGCCTTCGTCCCGCTCATCACGTCGTACTTGCGCATGGCATAATAAACCACTACGGGGATACACAACAGCATGAGCAGAGAGACTGCATTACAGAAAAAGGAGTCCATGCTACACACCTCGAAAACAAACTTGACCACAAAGTAGAGCCCCATATACACGCCCCACTCCATGGCAAACTGCACGATACTTTTCGGCTCTTCGTTTTTTACCATCAGAAACTCTTTTTTCGAATATTCGTTAGCGTACAAAGGTATCACTTTTGCGACAATATTCATAGACGACAGTGCCAAAAATCGTTGCACCGCATTCAAAATAGCCGGCCCCGACCGCTCCCCCGAAACCATAAGAAAACCTAAAAGCGGCGAATGACTTGGCAAATCGAGCCATTCTCACTACCTTTGTGGCCCTTTTATAAAGAGAGTATGAAGAGACGATATGTAATGATTATCACCGCCCTATGCACCGCCTGCTTCTCGCTGATGGCCGACATGCCCCGGGACTACTACCCCAATACCCTCGAGGGGAAGAGCGGTGCCAAACTGAAGACCGAGCTGTACAACCTGCTCAAGAACCACACCCGCATCGCCTATGGCTCGCGCAACTACAACGGGGCCTGCACCTGGACCGTATTCAAGCAGAGCGACGTAAGGCCCAACGGTAAAGTGTGGGACATGTATTCCAACAACACCTACAGCTTCTCGAGCGGAGCCGCCAAAGGGATGAACATCGAGCACAGTGTGCCCAAAAGCTGGTGGGGCGACAGCAACTACGACGATACAACGCCGGGCTATCCCTACCAGTACGACGCCAGCTACGACCTGCACCACCTCACGCCGGCCGATGCCAGCGCCAATATGGCCAAAAGCAACTACGCTCTGGGCGAGGTGATTACCCCCTCGTTCGACAACGGGGTGAGCAAGATAGGCACCGGCTATGCCAACGGCAAGGCCACCAACCTGTTCGAGCCGGCCGACGAGTACAAAGGCGATTTCGCCCGCATGTATCTCTACTTTGTCACCTGCTACCAAAACTACACCTGGCAATCCCTGGCCAACACCATGTTTGCCCAGAACGCCTACCCCACCCTCAATGCCTACGGCCAAACCCTGCTGCTGAAGTGGCACCGACAGGACCCCGTGAGCCAGAAGGAGATCGACCGCAACAACGCCGTCTACAGTTTCCAGGGCAACCGCAACCCCTACATCGACTACCCCAATCTGGTGGAGTACATCTGGGGCGACTCAATCGGCTATGAGTTCAGCTTCTCGGGCGGACAGACCTCAACCCCGGCCATCACCGTATCGAGCAACCGCATCGACTTTGGCTACATTGCCGACGGCACCTCGAAACATGCCGAGGTTTACCTCAAGGGGCGCAACCTTACCTCGCCCGTCACAGCCCAGATTCTCAACGACGATCGCGGCGAATTTACCATAGCCTCGACCTCGTTTGCAGCCGATGCGCTCAACACGACGGGCATCAACCTCACCGTCACCTTCTCGCCCCAGACTACCGGGGCACACAACGCCACGCTGCGCCTCACGAGCGACGACCTCGAGTCGGCTACCGACATCGCCCTCTCGGGCTCGGTACTCTCGTCGCAAATCACCTATCTCGAGATTGTGGGGTTGAAATCGTCCTACAAAAAGAGCGACAGCCCCGTGACCCTGCAACTGAACACCGATGTGGCGGTCGAATGGACCATCGACGGACAAAAGGCCACCCAATTCAACCCCGCCAACCTTACGCCGGGGCTCCATACGGTCCAGTTCTCCACCTCGGCCTCGCGAGGCAAGATGCGTGTACAAATTGTCGAATAACCCTAAATGGAACCGATTATGAAAATAGAGCAATATATCCGTTATATCGTAGCCTCCCTGATAGCCCTGTCGCTGCTCTGCGGCTGCAAGGAGGAGAAAGAAGAGAGTCAACAAACCGCGTTCAACCTGCGGGTAGATGAGTCGGTAGCCTTCAAACTGCCCAAGTCGACCACCTATACCCTGACGACCGACAACCCCATTATCGACTACACCCGGTCGGGCAATGTGCTCACGGTCACCGCACTCAAGGAGGGCAAGGCCCTGCTCACGGTGGTACTCGACTCGGGCGAAAGCCGCAACTACACCTTTACCATCACGGCCAATGCCTACCAGATAGGCTTCACCATCGACTCCACCCCTCGCGTGGAGTCGTGGACGGGCGCCTCTCTCGAGACCGAAAAGACCGCCGGCCTGCAGGTGAGCTGCGAACCGGGCCTCGACATCACCGGCTCGGCAGCCAGCGCCACCACCTGCTCCTATGCCTTCCTCTACCCCGAGACGGGTAAACTGCTGCGCTTCTCGGCCGAGGGCGACTTCACCCAGAAGGGCACGCTGAACAACGCCATCATCGCTACCCGCGAAAGCCGCAACGACCCGGTGCAATACGAGAGCTGCACCGCCACCATCGAAAAGGTGAACAGCGAGGGCAAAATCTGGTTCACCCTGCAATTTGCCGATCGCAGCGACATCCGCATCGTCACCGAGATATTCTAAATTTCAACTATAATCCTAAACAAGCGGCCCCGACGCCAATCGTGCGTCGGGGCCGTCTCCTTTATATAACTACCTCTCTCAAAACAAATGCTATTTCGAAACCGGCCGGTCGTTCCGTACCGTTCTGTGCAACCGTTCGACCATGCACTTCAGGTGGGCTTCGTTCTCTTCGTCACTAATCGTGGGATCTTTGGTGAAACGTCGGCAAGGCAATTCGGGACAACCACCACAATTTGTCCGCCCCTGCTCCCGGCAACAGCGATAGACGGGGCACTCGTCGTCGCCGGTATACGACAACCAAAAGACCTGTCCCTCGATAACCCGGCATCCCCGGCACGATGCCGGATAATTGCCACACTCGGCACATACCGCACCACAGGGCGAAGAGTTGGCCACCTCATCTTTCCACAGCCACCATTTGCATTTGCTCCTATCAGGGTGCTCGGTATTGACAAAATAAGATACGGCCCGGTAGAGATAAAGCTGACAACGGTCGATGGTGCAACCTCGCAAGCGGCACTCCTCGACATACAACTCCTCTCCGCTCTTCCCGCGCAACGACTCTATCGAGGTATATCCCATGGCCAAGAGGTCTTGCTCGGTCCGTTTCCCTACATTGGGTATCTGACGCAATTCGGTCATAACTGTCTATTTTTATTCTATCCGTCTATTCCACTCGTCCGAAGTGATTAGCATAAAATGTTCAGTACGCACATCGCCCAACGGAGAGACTTTTCCCGTCTCGGTATGGTGGTAAGTAAACCCACACTTCTCCATCACCCGGCTCGATTTCACATTACCCTCGTAATAGCCACACCACACCCGCCGTATCCCCAGGGTTGCGAAACAGCGGCGCAACAGAAAGCATACAGCCTCGGGGATAAGTCCTTGTCCCCAATAGGGGCGACCTATCCAGTAGCCGATTTCGGCATCAGCAGCCTCCATGGCGGCACTGTGCACTCCATCGCCAAACATGATGCCCACACTCCCCACCGGCTCACCTGTCGTCTTAAGCACTACGGCATAGGTCTCTGGAGCCGAGAGCACACTACGGATAATCTCCTGACTGTTCTCCACCGAAGTATGAGGAGGCCATCCGGCCACAGGCCCCACCTCCGGATCGCTGGCATAGCGATAGAGCGACGGAGCATCGGATTCGCTCCAACGGCGAAGCACCAGCCGCAAGGTTTCGAAATATAGATCATTGTCCGGCATTATTTCAAGCATGTAACGTTGCACAATGGGCAAGCATGTAAAACTCACTATTCCGTCTTCCTCCCCATAACAATACAACCCGTAGTATGGACCGATTCGTACGATATGTCTCCAAACGAAGCTTCGCTCAACAGATGAACAATCTCTTTTCTGGAATATATGCGAACGTCTCCATCACGTCCAAAGCGAATAAACAGGTTCATCAACTGCCTCAATGGGAAACCGACGTGATAGTCGCTTATCAACAGACGGCCTTCAGGCCTCAGCACCCGACGGAACTCCGAAAGGGCTTTTGCCGGAGCAGGATAGTGATGAAATGAATCGTTGCATATCAACAGGTCAAAAACGCCATCATCAAATGGAAGATATTCAGCATCGCCCCAAAACAAGCTGGCCTTTTCTCCCAAATTCGAACGGGCTGTATCGAGCATCTTTTCCGATATATCAATACCATACAAATTCATGGCCGGACATCTGGAGCGAATTAAATAGAGCATCTCTCCAGTTCCACACCCTACATCCAACAAACTACTTATTCCCTGTAACGAGACTACTCGTTCCAATATCGAGCGATACAGTCTCCTCGCATGGGCTCCATATCGAGTCGTATCGTAAACGGCAGCCTGATGGTTAAACGAAATTCGGGAATTTTCCTTAGCGTTCATTAGATTATCATCGACAGAATTTTTCCCGTTACTTCTCTATCTTCACCTTGGCAATCATCTTGCGAATCTTACCCTCGCCGATAACCGGGGCATGAGCATCTTCGGGAAAGAAGACGGCCACCTGTCCGGGCACGAGGTGCAGCCACGAGGTGGGGCGGTCGGCATAGAGTGCGCAATCGCCCTCGGGGTCGTAGGGTTTCACCTCGTCGATCACATCTTCGAGCGCCTTCCACCCCATGGTTTCACGACCCTCGAGCAGAATCTGCACATCGATGTAGTCGCGGTGTACCTCCAGCACCTGCTTTTCGGCCGGCATGCACTCGGGGTTGACGTTGTTGATGAAGAGGTTGTCGCCGTCGAGTTCGATGCGGCCGCACGGTGTGTGCAGGATGTCGTGGCTCTTGACGTAGTCGAACAGCATCTTGAACCGCGGATGAAGCGCCTCGATACGGGCGGTATTCTGTAAATTGGTAAGTATCATAGCTTTTTGTTTTAATTTGAGTTTCAAGTTTCGAGACCGGCTACTCCATGTTGTCGGTCTTGGGCCGGAGGAAGTAGAGCTGCAAGGCCAGTGCCACGGCTACCACAATGGCCAGCATGGCAAAGCCGCTACCCAGGTTACCGCCGTCGGTCCATCGGCCCAGCAGGCTGGTAATGAAGGCTCCGGCAAAAACGCCCACCATATTCATAATACCGTAGGCCGTGGCCTTCTGCTTGGCCGAGACGAACTGGCAGAGGATGGGCATGTTGTTGGTATCGAACATGCCATACCCGATGCCGAAGAGGAGTCCGGCGCCCACCACGGCCACGATGCTGTGGCCATAGCCCAGCAGGAGCAGCGACGGTATGGTGAGGCCCAAACCGATGGCTCCGGTGTAGACCCGACCCCGCAGATTCTTCTGTACCCAGCGGTCGGAGAGTGTTCCACCGATAATGACACCCAGAAACGACGACACGGCTATGGTGATGGTCGAGAGCGGACCGGCCTGCGACATGGGCATATCGAGATTCTCCTCGAAGAGCGTGGGCAGCCAGTTCTTGGTAGCCCATCCCGGGAGACTGGGAGCGGCGAAATAGAGCAGAATCACCCAAAAGGCGACGCTGCTGAAGAGCGACTTCAGACTCACCCACACCGGTTCTTTGGCCGGTGCTGCCGTCTCGGGCACCGGCTTCTCCAGATTCACATCGGGCTTTTTATCCCGCAGAAAGAGAGTCAACACCACGGCATAGGCGATGCCGATGATACCGAACCAGTGGAAAGTCGTGTGCCACGAATAGGCTGCGGCCACCGTAGCACCGAAACCGCCGATAGCCTGGCCGGTATAGAGACCCGTCATGTGAATGCCCACTGCCAGCGAGCGCGATTTACCCGTGTGATAATCGGCTATGAGCGAAAGCCCCGCCGGAATATAGAGAGCCTCGCTCACCCCCATGAGGGCCCGAAGCCAGAAAATCTGATTGAAGGTAGTGGCAATACCCATGAGGTAGGTCACTGCCGACCACACGAACAGGCTGCCCACAATGAGCCATTTGCGGTTCAGCCGGTCGGCGATAATGCCCGACACGGGGCTCATGAATCCGTAAATATAGAGGAAGATGGCCATAAGCCAACCGAAGTTGGTGGCCGACTGCAGCTCGACAATATCGACCTGCATGGCATCTTTCATGGTACTCAGCATCTGCCGGTCCATATAGTTGAGCAGAGCGACACCCCACAAAAGAGCAACAACAATCCAAGGATAAATTTTTGAGGTCTTCACGATAAAGATTTATAAACAAACTATTAAAAAAAAGCTACGACCGGGAAGGACAAGTAGTCCCCTCTTGTGCTCCCGGTCGTGCTCAATTATCTATTCAGCATTTCCTGGCACAGTTCATACCCCTTGGTCATCATGCGGGGGATATGGAACGGGCCTTTGAAGAGATTCCCCTTAGCGGGCTGGGCCACACTGCCATCGCGATGCAGGTATCCAAACCACTCACCATACAGCGCGTCGGGGAAATGGGCGTATGTCCAGTCGCTTATCTGCGTGTGTAACTTCAAATATTTTTCATCGCCGGTCACCTTGTAGGCATAGAGCGTGGCGATGATAGCCTCGGTCTGGGGCCACCAGAACTTCATGTCCTGCGAGTAATCTTGCGGCGGATAGTTCTTGCAGTCGCGGAAGTTGATGATACCGCCGAACTGCTTGTCCCAACCCCACTCCCACGACCATTCGAGTATGGTGAGGGCCAGACGGGCGATTGCCTCGTCGCCACCCCGGTCGGCTGCCACGTCGAGCAGGAACCACGAGGTCTCGATGCAGTGCCCGGGATTGATTACCCGGCCGTTGATGGTATCGATAAATTCGCCACGGGGACCTACCGTCTCGAGCAGAGCCTTGAACTCGGGGTGCATGAAGTAGTGCTCCAGCGCATAAAGCGAGGTGGCAATCTGCTCGTCGAGTTCGGGATCGTCGATTACCTTCTTGATGCGCGAAGCCACGTTGATCATAATCATCGTGATAGAGTGCCCTTGCGCCTCGACCGTGGGCAGGTATTTGGGCTCGAGTATGCCGGGAGTCGAAAGGAAACGGCGCATGGCCTTGAAGAGGGCGAGAGCCTTCTCGGCATACTCCCGGTTACCGGTAGCCAGGGCATACTCGGCCATGGCTATGGCGGCGAAACTTTCGCTGAAGACGTAGCGGCGTTTCCGCAACGGAGTACCGTCGGCGGCCACCTCGAAGTACATGCGGCCGTCGCTGTCGAAACAGTGGGCCTCGATAAAGTCGAGCGTACTCTTGGCGGCATCGAGCCACTCCTGGCGTTTCTCTATATGATTGTAGGCATAACTGCACGTAAAGGCAAAGCGACCTTGAAACCACACCGACTTGGTGGTGTCGATGAGGCTGCCGTCGCGGTCGACACAAGTGTACACCCCGCCGTTTTTCCGGTCGAGGCCATACTTGAGCCAGAACGGCATGATGTTGTTCAACATGTCGTTTTTATACCGCTCGGCCCAATAGCTCAGATAAATTCGAGTATCCATTGTCATCGCCTCCTATCAAAACTTGTTGCAACGCTCGAAGAATCCGATAGCCTCCAGTTCGGCCTTCATGCGAGCCTCTTCTTCGTCGGTCATATTCTGGAACGGCGTGCGGTTCTTGCCCAGGTCGAGCCCGATCAGTTTCATAATGCGCTTACCGGCCACGATGTTGCCCCGGTAGTGACAAATCACGTTGATGACGTCCTGTGCAAAGTTCTGGAGCTCGCGGGCTTTCTCGATGTCGCCGGCGTTCCAGGCGTCGATAATTCCTACCAGATTGATGCCGTTGTAGTTGGTCGTACCGCCTATACCGCCCTGTGCGCCGCCCATAGCCAGCGAGGGGAGTATGGTTTCGTCCTGCCCGTGCAGCATGTCGTATTTGCCGTTTTTGTAGAGGCGGCACTGGTTGTATTCGTAGATACTTTCGTAGGTATATTTGATACCGGCGAAGTTGGGAATGCGGCCGTCAACGGCCTCGAGAAACGAGGTCATGGGCAGATAAGCACCGTTAAAGGCCGGTATGTGGTAATAGTAGAAGGGAAGTTGAGGTGCTCCGGCAGCAATCTCCTCGCAATATTTCACCAACTCTTCGATGCGACCGATTTTCGGGAAGGGAGGCGCCATGGCTCCAATACCCCAAGCCCCAAGTTTCTGGGCATGCTCGGCCAACCGTTTACTCTCTTTCACACAGCAACTGCCTACATGTACAATCACCTTGAATCCGGCGGGGGCGACTCTCACCCACTCTTCGGCCAGTCGCATGCGCTCCTCTTCGGTGAGCATGTAGCCTTCGCCCGACGAACCGTTGATAAATACACCTTTCAGGCCGTTCTTCACCAACATGCGGGCATAAGCCTCGATGGGCTCTAAATTCACCTCTCCTTGTTCGTCAAACGGCGTAAACGGAGCATCGATCAATCCTACTATCTTTTCCATATCTTTTATTAGTAAATTATTTTATTAACTACTGGCAAATTTAGGATTTTATATTTATTAAAACAAGTAGAACGAAGAAAAAATATCTTTCATTTCAAATTTGCTCCTTCTGCTCAGAGGAGTATACCTTTCCCGCCAGTACGACAGACGTAGCGCCATCGGTATCGCGCCACTCAAAAGCGCCTATTTGTGAACTCCTTACACCAGGTTTCACCTCGCCACATACCATTATCAAGAGCGAATCGTCAAGCAACAGCACCCCTCCGGCTCGGTTCAGCCCCTCGACTGAGGGCGAGACCGACCAGTCGCCACGGGTCGTATTATAGATAAGCACCTCGTTATTAAATCGATACCATTCAATTGGTTTCTTCATGTAGTCGGCGGGAGCCCTGCCTTCCATGGCTTCTTTAAATATTTTATAATCTACACCTCCCGTCAACAGCAGGCAATTACCGACAACAGCCCCGCTCCCTCCCGAGATGGCATACCGTCCACCGTCGGGCGCGACAGGGAAAGGCACAGGATTGCCCCACTGCCGGGTCGCCACATCGTAGGGCACCATATCGGCAGGAATCGTACAGGTGCGCGTCGACGGGTCGTAACTGAAACCTCCGGCCAGATAGAGCTTGCCGCCCGCAGCCAGCAGAACGGGTTGCACCCGATTCGGAGCCGGATAGTCGGGAAGCCGGGTCCAGACCCGACTCTTCAGGTCGAGGGCATAGAGGGCACGACCGCCATCGGACTGGTTTCCGCCCGTTACATAGACTACCCCGTCGACCGATGCGGCAGCTCCGTTGTCGATAGCCACAGGCAACGACGGCAAATCACGAAAGCCCCACGCGGCCACGCTATCGGGCCCCGGTTGTGACTCGATGAGGAAAGCCCGCGTCACCGCCGAGTCGGCATCCATACCACCTACGCATACCAACCCCTCGTCGGTCTCGGCCGCGGCCCCGTAGGCCAATGCCTGAGGCAAATCGGGCAACACCCGCCAACCGCTGTCGGGCCGAGCCATATCCAAGGCATAGAGGCTGCTGTAAAACCGTTTCACACCCCCATCGGCTGCCGGCACATCGGGGAAATTGCAGCCGCCACCTACCACCATATAGTTGCCCACCATCCCGGCAAAGGGGGCCGAAACGCCTCCCGGCACAGGATAGTCAGGCAAACCTACAGATTCACGACTGCCGCCAGTCGAGCCGCCGCAGCTCGCCAATACGAGCCACAATCCCAGCACTACTCCACATTGTATCGTTTTCATAAACAAGCCAAATTTTCGACCGATTACTCTCATCTATAATCAAAGGAAAGGAACAACCGGAAACTCCATCCTCCCACCCTTCGACCCTGTCGGCCGTATCTTATATTTTCCCAAATATACACTTAAGCATCAATTTTTGCCACTTATTCCTAAAAAAAGTTTAGTTACTTAAGATTTAAATCCTACATTTGCATAAATGATAATCCCTTTGTTGAAACCATGAACCTGCTCTCCGAAATCGAAAAAGGCACCCGCAGTGCCGCCATGAAGAAAAAAATCATAGGATACTATCTTTATAACCAGTCGTCTACCCTGCCCGACCTGGCCAAGGAGTTGAACATAAGCGTACCCACGGCTACCAAGTTTGTCTCCGATATGCTCGACGACGGCTACATCATCAGCTACGGCAAGATGGAGACTGCCGAGGGGCGTCCTCCTACGCTCTACGGACTGAACCCCGATTCGGGTTATTTCATCGGTGTCGACATCAAAAAGTTCTCTATCAACTTTGCGCTGATGAACCTCATCGGCGGAATTATCGAAACCCGCATGGATGTGAAATGTCAGTTGGAGAATACCCCCGAAGGACTCGAACTCCTATGCGACCATATACGCGACTTTTTGCAAGCCATCAACATAGACCAGAAAAAGATACTCAACATTGGCATCAACATCTCGGGCCGGGTCAATCCCGAGTCGGGATACAGCTTCTCGCAATTCAATTTCGAGGAGCGTCCCCTGGCCGAGATTATGACCGAACGAGTAGGTGTGGCCGTAAGCATCGACAACGATACCCGAGCCATGACTTATGGCGAGATGGTCAAAGGGGTAGTCAAAGGTGAGAAAGACATCATCTTCATCAACCTCAGTTGGGGACTGGGCAGCGGACTCGTATTCGACGGCAAGCTGTACAAAGGCAAATCGGGATTCAGCGGCGAGTTCGGCCACTTCGGAGTCTTCGACAACGAACGGCTGTGCCACTGTGGCAAACGGGGATGCCTCGAGACCGAAGTCTCGGGCGAAGCGCTGTATCGGGAGTTGCTGCACTGCGTGCACGAAGGCAAACAGTCGATTCTCTCCGAACGAATCGAGCACGACGAGGCGTCGCTCACTCTGCCCGACATTGTCGAGGCAACCAACCGGGAAGACCTGCTGTGCATCGAGCTCACCGAAGAGATAGGTCAGAAACTGGGCCGGTACCTGGCCGGGCTCATCAACCTGCTCAACCCCGAGCTCGTGGTTATCGGAGGCGTACTCGCCCAGACCGGCGACTACATATTGCAACCCATCAAAAGCGCAGTACGCAAATACTCGCTCAACCTGGTCAACAAAGACTCGGCCATCGTCCTCTCCAAACTGCAGGAGAAGGCGGGTGTCGTGGGAGCCTGCATGCTGGCCCGCAGCAAAATGTTCGACTTCGGCAAGGAGTAATCTCTACCCTTTTTATTTGTCGCTTCGGTAATAAATTCCTATCTTCGTGATAAGAATATTATTACTGTACTCGATACCATGAAAAAGAAGAGGACTACCTCGGATACCCCTCACCAGAAAGAGACTATCGTATTCAAGGGAGATGAAGACAAAGAACCCATAGAGTCGGCATTGGACGATTTTTTCGACTTCGATTGGGATCCCAAAAAGGGAAAGGAGACTCACGTCAGCCCGTTGCATGCACAGATATGCGACTCGCTGGACACCCCCGTTTCGTTCGAAACGCAACGTACCCAATATGCCATAGACCGGGTGAAAGTGATAAATATCTCGACCAACGTCGTTGCCATCAACTACGACGATGACGAGGAAATCAGGTGGGACGACACCATCACGTTCGAGCTGCTCTCGCCCGAGGGAAGAACCTATGCCAAGAACCACCTGTCGTGCACCTTCTGGACCGAATTGGATACCCCGCTCCTCTCTCGATTCTCCGTAGAACTGAACGAAGACCCTACCGGAGAGTGGAAAATCAGAGCCTTTTCGCCCACCTGCGAAGAGGAGTTGTCGCTCTCGTTTGTAAATCTGCCCCACCAATACGACGAAGTTTTCGAGATAAACAACTACCTGGTTTTCAAACCAAGCGAGATAGTCGACCCGGAGAGTACACCCCCTGCCAACTACATCGGCATCGCCCCGAAAGAGGACGAAAGCTACACCATAGGGCTGTGTTGCATAGGGAAGGACAAGGAACCCGCCTCCTACGAGTATGAACTGAAAATCAAGAACTCCACGGGCATCACCACCTACTATACGACCGGGTTCTTTACCAGTCAGCCCGACAACGAAAACAACCTGCTCTACATCATGCAAGAGTCGGTCGACTTCGACCAGTACGAACCGGGCGACTATACCGTGGAGATTTGGGCTTTCGGCGACAAAATCATCGATGCCCCTCTGCATATAGGCAAGGAGCAGACCGGCGAATACAACCTCTACACCATACAGACCCGCCCCCCTGTGGGCAATATCAAAGAGGCGTCGGAATCCAAACCGGGAGAACGCGATGCAATGGATGCCCTCCAAGAGATGGTCGGCCTCCGCTCGCTCAAGCAGAGTATAGCCGACCACATCAACTACGTGAAGCTGCTGACCGCCCGCAAAAAGGCGGGACTGAAAGCGACCATCCCGCCCCTGCACATGATTTTTACCGGGAACCCGGGTACCGGCAAAACGACCGTGGCCGACTTTATGGGCGAGATATTCCACAAGATGGGGCTGCTCGAGAAGGGGCATGTCGTCTGCACCAACCGCAGCAAACTGGTAGGAAAATGGATTGGCGACACCGAGCAGAAGACCGAGGCGGCCATCGAAGCGGCCAAGGGCGGCGTGCTCTTCATCGACGAGGCTTACAGCCTCTACACCAACGACAAGGATGGCGACCGGCGAGACTATGGTAACCGGGTAATCGAAACGCTGCTGCCCAAACTCTCGGACAGCAACTTCGGCACCATCGTCATTCTGGCCGGCTATCCGGCCGAGATGGAGCAGTTGATGGAATCGAATCCCGGCCTGAAATCGCGATTCCCCTTCACCTTCCATTTCGAAGATTATTCGCCCAAAGAGCTGCTCGAGATTGCCGAGCTCACCATACGCCGCGAGGGATACACCCTCACCGACGAAGCTCGCGAAGCCCTCTCCCAGCTCATCAAAGCCGAAAGCAAGAAACGCGACCGCCACTTCGGCAATGCCCGTTTCGTCAATCGGATTATCCAGTCGGAGATTTTGCCGGCCATGGCTACCCGGCTCAACAAAAGCGGAATTTACGATTCTCCCGGCGACAACCGGCAGGCACTCATCACCATCGAGCGAGACGATATACCCAAACATGTCGACGAGAAATCGCTCGTCGTCACCGAACCGTTCGACGAAACGGCCATCGACGAGGCTCTGGCCCGGCTCGACCGCATGATCGGGCTCACTCAGGTCAAGGCTGCCATTCACAACTTTGTTACGGTAGCGCGGCTGTTGCACCGGAACGGAAAGAACTTCTTCGGAGAGATTCCGCTCAAATGGAGTTTTGCCGGCAATACCGGCACCGGAAAGAGTACCGTGGCCCAGATTATGACCGATTTGCTGAAAGCGATGAATATCCTCGACAACGGCAATTTTACCGAAATCAAGGGCGAACAGCTCTACAACGTGCCCGACTACAAGGTCGACGAAGTGCTGCAAGAGGCCATGAAACGATCGCAACAGGGGCTGCTATTCATCGACGGCGACTCTCCCAAATTCAAAAATGCCGCCAACACCTTCGACAGCGAACAGTTGCGCATCAAACTGGCCGAGTATACCTCGACCCTGCCCGGTGCCCACGCCCTCATCATTGCCGAAAATCGGGCACCCCGCCAAGAGCTTGTAGAGCAACTGATTGACAACGGAGCTCCCGAGGTCGACCACACCCTCATCTTCGAGGATTACACCCAGGACGAACTGTTCGAGATTCTGAAGCAGATGCTCTCCGACAAGGAATTTGCCATCGACCCGGAGGCCGAGGCCGTCATGCGACGCTACATCAAGCATCTGGCAGCCGATCGCCGCTCGTGCTATGCCAACGCCCGCACGATGAAAATCATATCGCGCACCATCATACAGAATACCTACCTTCGACTCAGCAACATGCACGAGGCTCCGGCCCGGGCCACCGTTCTGCCTGTCGACGTGGCTTGCTTCGACATCGACGGAGTGCCTCCCCGCCACACCATAGGATTCTGTTGACGGGCAGAGCTATCGGTTCAGATACAAGGGGTTACGCTTCAGCCACATGGCGGCATACTCGCACGAGGCCCGCGGTGTGAGGTTTTGCGACAGGGCATAGTCATACGCTGCCTTTACCAGGACAGCAGCAATGCCTCTGCCTCCAATCTCGGGGGGAACGATGGTGTGCTCTATATCGAGGCAACCGTCGGTAATCACATACGACACATAGGCTCTGACGCCGTCGACCGTAGTCTCGAAAAGACATTTCGGTACATCATGTACAATCTCCATAGCTCTGTCTGTTTAGTTATACAAATATATATACCCGTTGAGATAAGTCGCAAACAAGAGCCACAAAAAATAGGGGACAAAGAGCCACGATGCCGCCTTGTCGCGCGGATAGGCCCCCACGATATAGATTAGCGCGAGCACATCGAGCAGCAGAATATCGACCAGCCCCAGCAACGGATACCTGAAGGTAAAGAAACAGAGACTCCACAAGAAGTTGAGCACCAACTGCACACCCCATATCGTGAAGAGCATGCGGTCGCGGGCCCGATCGATCAAGCGTCCCAACGAGACGCCCATACACACATACAGCAACGTCCAGGCTATGGGAAAGGCCACACCGGGAGGGGTAAGCACCGACTTGTCGAGCCACGGATACCACTCGACCATCGACCGGGCCTGAAACAGACTGCCCGCAAATCCTACCCCCAGACACACCAGTACCGGGAGCAGATAATAGACGATTCTTTTCATCTTTGCTTGTTGTTAAAGAGTTTATCTCTTCAACAAACCGGCGGGCGTAAAGTTTGGTTACAGAAACATCGTCAGCAGCGGAATGCTCACCACCGAGAGCAGCGTGGTGATGAAGGTGCCTTCGGCCATAATCACCTCGCCCCGCTTGTATTTGATGCAGAACAGCGTGCCATACGAGGCTACAGGCATAGCCGACAGTACCACATTGATGTCGGCTATGGTTTCATCGACACGGAATACACGCGAGAGGCACAGGATGAGCAACGGTATCAACATCAGACGCAAAGCCGACATCAGATAAATCGAGGGGTTGCCGAACATCCGGCGGATGGGGACTTGCGCAATCGACGAACCGATAATGAGCAGCGCAGCCGGGACCGTGATATTGCCCAACAGAAGACAAGGTGTGGTAATGACCCACGAAGGAATCCAGCCGGTCACCACTATCAGAATCGAAAGATACGACGCAATCATGGCCGGACTGTACAGCGTACTCCAGTCGAAGCGCATCTTTCCCTGGTCGCCCGAGATGAAAAGGGTTCCGAAAACAAAAATCAGCAACGTACTGGGGAAATTGAGTATACAGGCATAAAATACGGCACTGGGACCAAAAATCGAGGCCACGATGGGGTACCCGATGAAACCCACATTGCCAAAGGCCAGCATGAAACTGTATATGCCCCGTTCCATAGGCTTGACCGGCATATAGTGCGGCAACAGAAACGCCGCCCCAATCAAGAGAATATAGGTGGCAAAACCGACAACGAGCAGAGGCAGAATCAGGGTCTTGTCGGGAAGCGTGTCGCCCATCACCGACGAGAGTATCAGACAGGGACAAGTGACATTGATTACCAAGTTGGACAACTTGCGGTCAAAATCCGCATCCATCATATTCATCTTGCTCAAAGCATAACCGACGATTACCAGAATGAACAGGATAATCATCTGTGTGATTATAGCCTCCATCGTATACTCTACCTTAAAAAATACCCTATAAAAGAAAAAGGCACCCGTTTCTGGTGCCTTATCTTTTGAGCCTCTTGTCGGATTCGAACCAACGACCCCGAGATTACAAATCACGTGCTCTGGCCAACTGAGCTAAAGAGGCAGGTGGGTAAGCTATCTACATCGCGCCGCTACAACCGGCTACCCTTGCTGCGGTCAAGCCCTGGGGGATTCACAAGGAGCTGGCCGTATAGGACTTACCCGGGCACAAAAGTAGATATTTTTTCGCAGATAGCAATAGTATTGTACAAAAAAATTTACCACTTTCTCGTATCTTCCTAAGAACAAAACATTTAACTTAGGCCTAAGTCTCTCACATTTTTCCACAGTCCATTTTATCGAGGACATTTACTCCGATTGTTCAACAAAAAAATCTACATTTGTACTCCCGAAACCCGACGATGGTTCGGGACATAAAACCGAAAAACCATGCTACAAGAGATTAAAAACCGCATATTGGCCGGTGGGGAGATTACTCCCGACGAGGCCATCGACCTGGCTCTGCATGCCGACCGCACCGAACTCTACGCCGCGGCCGACGAAATCCGCCGGAAGTTCTGCAACCGCACTCTCGACAGTTGCTCCATTATCAATGCCCGCTCGGGTCACTGCCCCGAAAACTGCAAGTGGTGTGCCCAGTCGGCTCACTACAACACCCGCATCGAGACCTACGACGCCATACCCGAAGAGGAGGCCATGACGATGGCCCGGCTCCACGAGTCGCAGGGCATCAAGCGGCTCTCGCTCGTGACCAGCGGCCGCAGCGTGCAGGGCTCCGACCTCGACTACTTCTGCAACCTGTACCGCCGCATGGGTCGCGAAACCCACCTGCAGCTGTGTGCCTCGATGGGTCTGCTCAAGCGGGAGGAGCTGCAAAAGCTGAAAGAGGCCGGCGTGAAGCGCTACCACTGCAACCTCGAGACCGCCTCGTCCTACTTCCCCGAACTCTGCACCACGCACACCTCGGAACAGAAAAAGGAGACCATCCGCGCAGCCCAGGAGGTGGGGCTCGAAATCTGCTCGGGCGGTATCATCGGCATGGGCGAGACTCTGCAGCAACGCATCGAGCTGGCCTTCGAACTGAAGGAGCTGGGCGTCTGCTCCGTACCCATGAATATCCTCAGCCCCATACCGGGAACCCCGCTCGAACACACGGCCCCCATCAGTGACGAAGACATACTGGTGACCATCGCCATCTTCCGCTTCGTGCTGCCCCGCGCCTTCATCCGCTTTGCCGGTGGCCGGGCACGCCTCTCGCACGACACTCAGAAACAGGCCCTGCTGGCCGGACTCAACGGTCTGCTCATGGGCGACATGCTCACCACTCTGGGGTCGGGCGTCAACGACGACAAGGCCCTGATTGCCGAGGCCGGATACGACCCGCTGTAAAAAGCGACAGACGGTCATAACAACCGGGGCTCCCCACTCTGCCCCACACTGCATAAAAAGGCTGTTGCCCCTCGCGAGGCAGCAGCCTTTTGCCGTTTATTCAAATTCAATCTCTCGGGGTATTCCCCCGCCGTTCAGTCGCCCGGTTCCAGCTGGAAAATCTGCTCGACCGGTTTCTGGAATACCTGGGCAATCTTCAAAGCCAAGATGGTCGAGGGGACAAACCGCCCCGTCTCGATGGCATTGATGGTCTGCCGGCTCACACCGGTAGCTTCGGCCAGTGCCTGCTGGGTCATGCGAAGCTCGGCCCGTTCGGCCCGTATCCTATTCTTCATGGCTCAACGATTTTTTAAGGCGCCACAACTTCACCTCATACACAACCAAAAAGACCAGCAAGACCGTGAATATATTCCCGATCATGACATACAGATAGTCGAGTTCATAGAAACAGAGAGCCGACACGACCACAAAGGCCGTATTCAAATAAAGCGCAACCAGCAACGAGTTGAGCCGCACCTGAGTGATGAGCTCGTCCTCAATCGGCTCGCGCGAACAGACCACAAACAGACTGCCCACGCTGATGCCTATGATGGCTATGTTGTTGAGGAGACCGATCATCACATTCGATGTCAACACCCGATACAACCCGCTGGCGGGGTCTATCCCCTTCAGCAAATAGGTGGGGAAACCGTTGCAACCGTCGACAAACATCATAAGCCCGATAATAAAGGTGGGAATGAGAATAGCCCAACCGACTTTCTTAAAGCTGTGGGGCAACAGAAAAATCTTTTTCATAAGCATGACTGATTTCGGTTTGTAAATAGATGGATTTCTCTCTCGCTACAAATGTAAAGTATATTTTACATTTCGACAAGCAAACACGACAAAATTATTATTAAAAAAATTTAACCCGGAATAGTTCCTGTGCGGGTGATGTAAAGGAAAATTCACCTCTCCCCCTGTGTTTTCTGCAAGAAAATATAGAGGAGTGCCGTAGGCAGTGACGTAGGGTTTCCTCTTCTGCGCTTCCTGCAAATGCCAAGGAGTTACATTTAAACTCTCCCCCTGTGTTCTCCACAAGGGGAATATAGGGGGAGCGCCGCAGGCGAGGGGGAGCCTCTTCTGCGCTTCCTGTAAATGCCAAGAAGTTACATTTAAACTCTCCCCCTGTGTTTCCCGCAAGGGGAATATAGGGGGAGTGCCGTAGGCGAGGGGGTTGAGAGATACTGTGACCGAGAGATTTTCAACCCCTCCGTCACTACGTGACACCTCCCCTTTCTCGGCTATCGCCAAGCAGAGGAAGAGGAATCTATCCACTACTACCGGCAATCCAAAGGGCAGGAGAACTATCTTCATTTCTCCCCTGTGGCACGACAGTGATATAGGGGAGAAACCGAGGGGATAGCCCCGAGGAGAGGGGTTGAAAAAGTGGAAATAAAGTTTTTATATGAGTGTATTCAACCCCTCCGTCACTGCGTGACACCTCCCCTATATTCTCCTTACGGAGAACACAGGGGGAGGAGTTTTAATGTATTCCCTGTCAGCCTCCTTTTTCATTCCTTTTTTCACCCCCTCGCGGCGTGGCACCTCTCCTCTATTGCCGATGCGACATAGAGGAGAAACTTAAAACTATCCATTTATTATTCTTATGAGAGTCTGGTAGTGAACGGAAAAATATTCTTTTGTCTATTTCCCCGCTGATTTTTACTGTTCCCATGAAAAAAGATAAAGGCGAGAAGGATTTCCCGCAAGACCTTGCACTTCCGACCAAATGCTTAACAGTCTTGCAATAACGGATAATGTCGGCGTTGTGTGTGTTTTTTTTGTGTTTCAGGTAGATAGATAGGATAACAAGATTGGTAGCACTCACGACGATTGCGTCACTGAGCACAATCAAACTTTGCAAAGATAGGACTTTATTCTTAATTGCAACTATTTTTATCGTTATTTTTTTTGCAAAAAAAAGATTTTTCATTCGGTTTTTATCTTCAGACTCAATGACAGAATGGATTCCATGACGATTTTACCAAACATACCGCACAACCCAAACACACGAGACCATGCCCCACCCTCCCCTTTTTCACCACCGACCGACAGAGTCATTTGCCCAATCGCTACTTTTGTCGTAAATTTGAGTCCGTTTAACATCAGACTATGATCAGTTACTTACAGATAGAGAATCTTACCAAATCGTTTGGCGACCGCATCTTGTTCGAAAACATATCGTTGGGTATCGGCGAGGGCGACCGCGTGGGACTCATTGCCAAAAACGGAGCGGGCAAAACCACTCTGCTCAATATACTGGCCGGGAAGGAGGATTACGACAACGGGCAAATCACCTGCCGCAACGGATTGCGGGTAGGCTATCTGGAACAGTCGCCCTCGTACGCTCCCGAGCTGACAGTCATCGAAGCCTGCTTCCAATCCGATAACGAAACGGTGCGCCTCATCGCCGACTACGAACGGGCCCTGCAGGCCAACGACCCCGACCGGCTGCAAGAGCTGCTCGACCGCATGGAGCATGCCAAGGCCTGGGACTATGAACAACGGGCCAAACAGATACTCTCGCAACTCAAGATTACCCACTTCGACCAACCGATACGGGAACTTTCGGGCGGGCAGTTGAAGCGCCTGGCGCTGGCCAACGTGCTTATTACCGAACCCGACCTGCTGATTCTCGACGAGCCTACCAACCACCTCGACATCGATATGACCGAGTGGCTCGAGGAGTTTCTGCGACGCTCCAACACCACACTGCTCATGGTCACTCACGACCGTTATTTCCTCGACCGGGTGTGCAACCAGATTGTCGAAATCGACGACCACACCCTGTACAGCTACAAGGGCAATTACAGCTACTACCTCGAAAAGCGCGAGGAGCGCATCGAGATACACAATGCCGAGATAGACCGCGCCCGCAACCTCATGCGTACCGAACTGGAGTGGATACGCCGGCAGCCTCAGGCCCGGGGCACCAAAGCCAAATACCGCATCGACGCCTTTGCCGACCTGCAGGAGAAGGCCCGCCGCGAAAAAGCCGCCGGGCAGGTGCGGCTCGAGGTGAAATCGTCGTACATCGGCTCCAAGATTTTCGAGGCCAAGGGTATCACCAAGAGCTTCGGCGACCTGAAGATTATCGAGGACTTCGACTACACCTTCACCCGTTACGAAAAGATGGGTATCGTGGGCAATAACGGTACGGGCAAGTCGACCTTTATCAAGATGCTCATCGGCGAGGTGAAGCCCGACCGCGGGCGGTTCGACATCGGCGAGACGGTCAAGTTCGGCTATTACAGCCAGGAGGGCATGCAGTTCAACGACCAGATGAAGGTAATCGACGCCGTGCGCGACATCGCCGAGGAGATTTCACTGGGCGACGGCCGCAAGCTCTCGGCCTCGCAGTTCCTGCAACACTTCCTCTTCACCCCCGAGACCCAGCACAACTACATCTACAAACTGAGCGGCGGCGAGCGGCGGCGACTCTACCTCTGCACGGTACTCATCAGCAACCCCAACTTTCTGGTGCTCGACGAGCCCACCAACGACCTCGACATCGTCACCCTCAACGTGCTCGAAGACTATCTGCGCAACTTCAAGGGGTGTGTGATTGTCGTCTCGCACGACCGCTATTTCATGGACAAGGTGGTCGACCACCTGCTGGTATTCCGGGGAAATGGCGTACTAAAGGATTTTCCCGGCAACTATACCGACTACCGCGAATGGCGCGAAGCCCAGGAGCAGAAGGCCCGCAACGAACAGGCCGAACGCACCCGCCAGGAGAGCAAAAAGGCGGCCCCCGAAAAACGGACCTCTGCCGAGAACGGCAAGCGGCGGCTCTCGTTCAAGGAGAAGAAGGAGCTCGAGCAACTCGAAACAGAGATTGCCACACTCGAGGAAGAGAAGAAGAGCATCGAGACCGCCCTCTGCAGCGGCACCCTCGGGGTAGACGAGCTGACCGAAAAATCGAAACGGCTGCCCGAGGTCAACGACCTGCTCGACGAGAAGACCCTGCGCTGGCTCGAACTGAGCGAAATCGAGGGATAACCACCTACACATACACGAAGCGGGCACGGCACCGTCTCACTGGAGAACGGCCGTGCCCGCTTGACGTATATATCCAAAGAACCTCTTATCGTTTGAAATAGATGTATTTCGGTTCGCTGGGTACATAAGTATCATCGTCCCACAGCGTGCTCGTAATCATCAAATCGGCGCTGTACCGGTTGCAGGCAATAGGCACATTGTGCACCCGACACTGACGCAACAGCATCTGTATATCGGCCTCGTGCGGTTGCGGGTTGAGATCGTCGATAAGGAAGATGGCCAAGTCGACCTGATGGCGCACCACCAATGCGGCTATTTCCGCATCGCCACCCAACGGACCCGAGTTCATGCAGGTCACATCGGCCGGGATATGCAACTCATCAAAAGCCTCCTTAACCAAATGTCCCGTCGTACCCGTACACACCAGATGATGGTGCGACAGCAACTCGGCATTGTGTTTCACCCACTCCACCATATCGGCTTTGCGGTTATCATGCGCAACCAGCGCAATGGTTAATCTCTTTTTCATAGCTCCTTACTTTTAAGATTGAACACTTTGATATTTTCTGTGGATAGACCGCTGGTGTATCATCAGCACCACGACGGCTATCACGAATGCAATGAAATCGGATATGGGCATGCTCCACCACACCCCGTTGGTCGACCAGTAATCGGGCAATATCAGCAGCAACGGCAGCAGGAAAAGCAACTGCCGCGACAGGGAGAGGAATATCGACACCGGCGCCCGCCCTATCGACTGGAAGAAGTTGGAAATCACAATTTGACAACCCACAAAGGGGAACATCGCACAACAGATGCGCAACCCCACCACCGACAAGTCTACCAACTCTTCGCTCGTAGTAAAGAGGGCCACGATGGCATGAGGGAAAAGCTCGCTCAGCACAAACCCCACCGTCGTGACCAATACGCCGGCCGCAATACCGTAGCGCAACGTCTTGCGCACCCGGTCGTACTGCTTGGCGCCGAAGTTGTAACCCACGATAGGCTGCATGCCCTGGGTAATACCCATCACAATCATCACAAAGAGCATGAGCGTGCGGTTCACGATACCGTAGGCACCGATGGCCAGGTCGCCGCCCGTACGCTGCAACGCGTTGTTGATGAAGATTACCACCACGCAGGCACACACGTTCATCAGGAAGGGCGACATGCCTATCGAGAAAATCTTGCCTACCACCCGGGCCTTCAGCCGGGCATAACGGCGGTCGAAGTGAACGAAACTGTTTTTATTGGAAAAGTGCACCAGCACCCACACCATGGCTACCGTTTGCGAAGCTACCGTGGCCAGTGCAGCCCCCCGGATGCCCCAACCCAGCGAGAAGATGAAGATAGGGGCCAATATCACGTTGCACCCCACCGTAAGCAGCGACGAGAGCATGGCCTTGCGGGGATAACCCGTGGCCCGCATCACGTTGTTGAGACCGATAAAGACATAGGTAATGGGGGTACCCAGCAGAATCACCTGCATGAAGTCGCGGGCGTAGGGCAACGTGTCGTGACTGGCACCGAAGAAGAGCAGAATGGGATCGAGAAACAGGAAGGTCAACCCACCGAAGCAGATGGCATTGACAATGCACATGAACAACACATTGTGCACTACCTCGGTAGCCCGCACCTGGTCGCCCTGCCCCAGGAAGATGGAGCTGATGGTGGCACCGCCTATACCCACCAGCGTACAAAAGGCAACCACCAGGTTCATCAACGGGAAGGTAATGGCCAGACCGGCGATAGCCAACGCCCCTACTCCATGGCCGATAAAGATACTGTCGATGATGTTGTAGAGCGATGTAACAGTCATCGCGATAATAGCCGGCACCGAATACTGTACCAACAGTTTACCGATAGGCTCGGAACCGAGAATCAATGGGGAAGTACGATCTGTCATAGTTTTTCCTAATTTCGCAATTATGCCAACAAAAACAGAACCCGATGAGCAAAGCCCTGTTGCAGGCCCCGTTCTATCTTTGTCTCTCCGCGACAAAGGTACAAATTATTCGGCACCCTTGGCATGAACATAAGTATTTTATAACAAATCGGTATTTTTAATAAAACACACAGAGTGCAACAGTTGTTCGCAAACCGCACATGACACACTCGTCTACGACATTATCCCTCTCGCATACACCCCACGCACCATCGCGGTTCATTAAAAAAATTAAATTCTCCGAAAACAGAACTGTTTTTTGCAACTCCTTGTTATATTTGCGAAAGGAACAGGGAGTCTCGGTCACGTACGGCACGCGGCGACAACCCGCAAGAGCCTCCGTTCCAATCTGTTATCCAAACCGTTAATTCGAAAAGAGACAATGAAAAAGCTTTTATTATTGGTTATCATAAGTTTAGCTCTGTTCTCCTGCGAGGGTCCCATGGGTCCGCAAGGTCCGCAGGGGGTACCGGGCGAAGGCATGTACTGGAAATACTACACCTACACCGTGAAGTCGCAAGACTGGGAACTCGTCACCACCGAAGACGGGCTCAACACCTACTACATGTATGTATTCCAAAATGCCGACATCACCGACGACCTCTACCTCAACGGCTACGTGCTGGGCTACCTGGTACAATCGCCGGGCACCAACGACGAGGTCATCACCCCCCTGCCCTACACCATACACCGGGGCAGCACCGACGCCCAGAGCGGCCAGGAGATGCTCTGGACCGAGACCTATACCTACGACTACATGCCGGGCAGCGTGGCCTTCTATGTGCAATACAGCGACTTTGCCCAACAGCGCCCCGAGGATATGGTATTCCGCCTGGTGCTCAACAATTAGGAATCCTGTAAAACAAAGACAAATAAATCTCATTTCGAGGCTGTACCCGGCAAACGAGTGCGGCCTCGAAGTGTATATGGGCCCTGCCGCTCCTTATATTACTTCCTCCCCGGCTCAATTCAAAATCAGTCTCTCGTTTTTGGCCGGCTATCGAAGCCGGACATAGAAGGACCCACACCGGCCAATAAAAAGGGGAATATCCACTCCCATCCGGCCATACGACCAAAAGGATAACCCAGATAACCAAGACAATAAACATCCACCCCAATAAAACGGCTGCAGCCACCACATTTTGAGAAACTTTGCAAATTCGCGGTCCTTTTTGGTTCTTTGTTTGCATCTGTTTGGTTTCTGTAAAGATTATTATCTATCTTCGCTATTGATATGGCAGTACAAACAGATTTACCTCAAATAGCAGCCCTGAAGATAGCTGCAGAAAAGCGTTTCGGTCACAAGATAGAGAGCCGATCCGACTTTACCCTTTTCGGTGCAGAGATTGAACGTGTCACCAACGAACATCTGGCCGACAACACCCTGCGCCGCCTCTGGGGGTGCATCAAAGGGTATAGCACCACCTATACCCGCACGCTCGACGTGCTATGCCGTTACATCGGGTTCAACCACTGGGAGGCATTCTGCAGCCATCTGAAACAGGACTCCAAAACCGAATCGGACATCCTGCAAAGCCATCACTCCATCCGGGTCGAGGAACTCGCCCCGGGCGACCGGCTACGCATCGGGTGGCTGCCCAACCGCGTGTGCATCATCGAATTTCAGGGCGGTCGCACATTCAAGGCCATCGACTGCAAAAACTCCACCTTGCAAAACGGCGACAGCTTCGAGTGCAGCATACTGATGAAACACTATCCGCTCTTTGTCGACAATCTGGTACATGGGGGCGAACTGTGCCAGCGATATGCCATGGGCCTCGACAACGGGCTGACCATTCTCGAGAAACTGTAATCCGGGTTTACCACCCGGTAACGGCATCGCACCGCTCACCGATTATTGCCTGTCCGCCAATTTTCTATTACCATATTTTTCAGACTCTCATTATAATCGCTATATTTACTCCCGAACTACAAATAGCGAATCATGAGGATATATTCCAAGCCTACATACCTGGAAACGGAGCCAACCGATACATCCATAACCATTCTCGGGGTAATCAGCGAAGGGCGCATGTTCCGCATCTACAAGGCGCAGAAAGGGACCAAGTATATTATCCTCAAGACACCGGTTGCCGACGATTCGATGCTGCTCGAGATTCTTCGCCGGGAATACGAGCTGTCCTGTAACCTGAATCACCCCTGCATTGTCAACACCCTGGAGTTCAACCCCAGTACCCCCGTGGGGCCGGCCATTGTCATGGAGTATATCGACGGCCTGACGCTCGACGAATTTGTGGCGACCAATCCCACTCTGGATGAGCGCAAGTCGGTGCTCAACGACATTCTCGATGGGATGGACTACCTGCACCACCGCGGCATCATACACAACGACCTGAAGCCCGACAACATCATTGTCAACGGCAACAAGGCGGCCCACATCATCGACTTCGGGTTCTCGGCCAGCGCCGACAGCGCCTACAAAGGCTACATCGGCGGCTCCGACGGATACACCGCCCCCGAGATTCTCAACGGCACCGGGTCGGCCGGGACGAGCTCCGACATCTTCACGCTCGGCCGCCTGATAAACCTGATTTTCGGAGGCCGCAAATATGTGCATATAGCCCGCCGGTGCAGCCAGACAGACCCGTCGGAACGGCCCCGGAACATACAGGCCCTGCGTGCCCTGATCAAACGCCGGGACCGCCAGCCGCTCATCATTGCATCGGTCGCCGCCGTGCTCATCGTGGCCGCATCGGTCACGGCATCCCTTATCCATCGGCACAACGAAACGATGCAAATCGAGCAACGCATTACCCAAGGCATCGACTCGGTATATCAGAAAACGGCCAATAAAATCAAGGCACAGACCCTGCAGGACTCTATCCAAACCGAAAAGCAGATTGTCGAAAAAGTAGCCTCCTATACCCAGGAGACCGAGCAGGCCCGACTCGCCCAAAAGCTGCAACGCCGGGAAGTGCTCCGCAAGCGTTTCGAAAAAGAATTCGCCCCCTATTACGAACCGGCAATTGCCCAGATAAAAAAACAGAAATACAAGGAAATGGCTATCATGTACGCCGGTCCCTATTACAGATTCACGATGCCCTACCTGAAATCGATTGTGCAGAAATATCCGCCACACCCCGACGGCACAGTGGCCGAAGAGACCGATGTGGCATTTGCGGTATACACCCGCCAACATAGCACCATCGACTCGCTGTGCTCCTCGCTGCCTTCCATCAACACCTTACCTCCCGCACAACGCGACTCGATTATACGAGTCATCAATCAGTTGAAACCCTGATATACAAACAAAACGAACCCCAAACCCGAGTTTGGAGTTCGCCTTGACTTGTGTGACATGAATTATATCACCCATGGAACAACAGCCCCCTGAATAAGAATAGCTGTTATTGTATGTTGAAGTTAGCTGCTCTAATGAAGGACAAAAAGATTAGTGCATATTTTGTGCAGCCTGAAGCATCTTCTGGTTAATCTGATTGTAGCGGTTTACCTGAGATACAGACATTCCACTGGTAGCACTCGACAACTTTTTGGTAAGTTCTTGCGACTTCTGTAAGAAGCTGGCAGACTCGGTCATGGCCGACATATCACCGGCACTTGCTTTCTGCAACATCGAAACATACGAATTGACATACTCTTCATAGGAATCCAACAGAGCATCCCAGTCTTCTGAACCGCTATCGCTGGAAACTGCTGCGTCGCTGGAAAAGTCAGAACTGCCATCCCATTCAATCTCCTCGCCATCTTCGTTTTCTATAACTATATTGGCAGCTTCATAAGGAGTAAACTGAGTAACTTTTTCAAAGTCTTTAGCGTCCTCAGCTTCGTTATATGAACATCCAAAAATTATATCGGCTGTACTCCCCTCATCTCCTGTAAGGAGGTTCTTCAGTTTTAGCCAATCGTCGTATCTTACACCCAAGTTGAAAAGAGCTGTTTCATTTTCATCTAAAAGATTAATCTCAGCTCCATTATAAACATCCTCAAAGTCAATATCATTGGGGTCCACATTCTTAAGACCACTTCTTACCATCTGCAAGGTAACCTTGAGGCGGATGTACTTAGTACTATCTTCATCTTCTACGATGCTCAGCTCGGCAGGTTGATCTGCTACAACCAAACATTTTGACACGGTTCCCGAAAGGAATTTAGTATCTGTGGGTTTAATTTTGGAACCATCAGATCCCGAACAGGATGCCATCATAGCCACAATAGCGGCAAGTCCAAATACAAAAAGACTCTTTTTCATAATAGTTTTGTTTAATTTGATAATTTTGTTTAATACAAATAGTTATTTAGATTTTGTCTTTACTGCCTTTATATTACAGATTGGGGATAAATTACCCGTGACACGCCATCAAACATCTCACGGTTCAAGCAGATTTCTGTTCGTCTTACCAATTCAGCAAGGTACGCCCCTCTTTGTCGGTGAACTTACCGGCCAAAATCATGATCCAGTCGATGAAGGTCCAGATACCCAATCCACCGAGCGTGAACAACATCGCTATGGCCGTTCCCGTTTTCCCTACATAGAAACGGTGTGCACCCAGACTACCTAAAAAGAAACAGAAGAGGAAAGCAACCAAACGGCTCTTCTCACTGGCTCCCGACTTTACATCGCTATTGATTCCTGTAGGTGTTCCACATTTGGGGCAAGCTACCGAACCTTCTTCAAGGTTAGCTCCACATTTTTGACAATACATAGTTTTTAATATTTAAGGTGAATACTAATAAATGTTGATTTTTCTGCAAATATCCATATTCACCCTTAAAATACCATAGCCCTTTTTGGGCCTACTTTTAGGGCTACGAATCATATCTACCTCATTTTCAATAATAAATATACCTAAATACATAGTCCTATCCCGGGAACATGCAGGACCTCCCCCTGGATGCAGAGCCACGCATCCCCTACCGCGCGGCACAAGGCAGAAAACAAAGAGACCGCCCAAAATCTCTTTTGGGTCGGCCTCTTAATTTTTTCTCCCCTCCACACTCACTCTCACGCATTCATTCTCTCATTGTGACCATCTGGCGTAATCCAAACAAAAAAGGATGACCCTTTAAAGTCTTTGACTTTTGGGTCACCCTCGCCTATTGATAAAACGATTGTTCTCTTAACAAGCCTTGAAGCTCATGTCGAGCCCCTTGACCGAGTGGGTGAGTGCTCCCACCGAGATGAAATCGACGCCACACTCGGCATAGTCGCGGATGGTGTCGTAGGTGATACCGCCCGACGACTCGGTTTCATATTTGCCGCCGACGATTTTCACCGCCTCGCGGGTGAGTTCGGGCGAGAAGTTGTCGAGCATGATGCGATCGACGCCGCCCACGCGCATCACTTCGCGCAGCTCATCGAGATTGCGCACCTCGATTTCGATCTTCAGGTCTTTGCCTTTCTCCTTCAGATACTCGTGACAACGAGTAATGGCGTTCTCGATACCGCCGGCAAAGTCGACGTGGTTGTCTTTCAACAGAATCATGTCGAAGAGCCCGATGCGGTGGTTCACCCCGCCGCCAATCTTCACGGCAGCCTTCTCAAGCATGCGCATGCCCGGGGTGGTCTTGCGGGTGTCGAGTATGCGGGTGTGCAGCCCCTCGAGCCGCTTCACATAGCGGCGGGTCATGGTGGCGATACCGCTCATGCGCTGCATCACGTTGAGCATGAGGCGCTCGGTCTGCAACAGCGACTGGATACGCCCCTCGACTACAAAAGCCACATCGCCGGGTTTCACCTCGGCTCCATCCTCGATATAGACGGTCATCTTCAACTCGGGGTCGAAGCGGTGGAATATCTCGCGGGCTACCTCTACACCGGCCAATACGCCGGGCTCCTTAATCAGCAATTTCGATTTTCCCATGGCCGTTGCGGGTATACAACACAAGGTCGTGTGGTCACCGTCGCCTATATCCTCGGCAAATGCCAGGTCGATCAACTCGTCGACCAACTGCTCGGTAGTTTTCATATCTTTCTGTTTTTATATTTTTTAAACAACCGCAAAGATAACACAAGGGAAAGAGCAAAACAAGTTTGATTTTACTCTTTGTTTATAGTAATTTTGCAGAAAATTTACAAAACAGCATGAAAATATCGCTACTGGTCGTGGGTAAAACGGTGGAACCGTACTTTGTCGCAGGCATCGAGGAGTACAGCAAACGGCTTGCGCACTATGTGCCGTTCGAGACGATTGTCATCCCCGAACTGCGCAACACCAAAAGCCTCAGCACCGACCAGCAGAAGGAACGGGAGGCCGACCTCATCCTGAAGGCGCTGCAGCCCGGCGACTACATCGTGCTGCTCGACGAGCACGGCAAGGAGTTCACCTCGATGCAGTTTGCCGCCTATCTCGAAAAGAAGATGGCCAACGTGGCCAGACGGCTGGTCTTCGTCGTGGGGGGCCCCTACGGATTTTCCGACCGCATCTACCAGACGGCTCACGAAAAGATTTCGCTCTCGAAGATGACCTATTCGCACCAGATGATTCGCCTCATCTTCACCGAACAACTCTACCGGGCCATGACTATTCTCAACAACGAACCTTATCATCACGAATAAGCATGAAACGGTTTTTCTACCAATCAATCCTCACTGCAGCCCTGTTGCTGTCCTGCACCGCCCCGGAGGCCCATGCCCGGGAATACAACAGTCAGGTGGGCTCGTTGTGGAACTTCACCGTGTCGAAACAGTTCGGCCGGGTGAACCTGCAACTGCAGCAAAACGTATGGACTCTGGGCAAATACTACGAGCGCTACATGCCCATCTTCACGGTATCGTATACCGCCATACCCAAGTATTTGAAATTGAACGTGCTCTACTATTACATGAACCAGCAGACTCCCCCGGGCACCTACAAGAACCGCAACCGGTACCACCTGGGGGCTACCTTCTCCTACCCGGTGAACCGGTGGTCCATGTCGCTCAGCTCGCGATTTGAGTCGACCTACACGGTGGGCACCAGCAAACCGGTGAACAAGTGGCGGAACAAGTTGCTCTTCAGCTACGCCATCCCCGACAGTCGCTGGACCCCCTTCTTCCACGCCGACATATTCCTCATGCTCAACGGCAGCCACGCCGGTGAGTTCGACCGGGTATGGTACGACGCCGGAGTCGAATACCGCATCGACAGCAAAAACGCCATCGAGTGCAAGGTGCGTGAGGAGCACCTCATCAGCACGGCTCCCCAGCAACTCAACACCTTTATTTCATTTGGCTATAAGCTGAAGCTGTAAGCAGAGAGAAAGAGACATCACCCCTTAATCGACCCAGAAGAGGTCGCTCATCACATCGTCGGAGGTGAAGATACCCTGGCGGGTAATACGCATCACACCGTTGTCGATAGCGAGCCGTCCGCCCCGCAAGTGCGGCTGTGCCTGCTCGAGACAATATTGCAGACGCTCCTCGCCGAAGTCGGCCCGCAACCGTTCCAAATCGAGACCCCAGCAGGTGCGCAGCGAGGTAAGGATACGCTCGTTGTAGAGGCTGTCGCGGCTCTCGCACTCCTCGTCGCAGGCCGTTCGCCCCGACTCGACAGCCTCGACATACCTGCGCAACGAAGCGGGATTGATGCGCCGCACCCGACCGTCGTAGCTGTGAGCCGCCGCACCAAGCCCCAGGTAGGGCACCCCGGTCCAGTACGAGGTATTGTGCCGGGCATACCGCCGGTCGCGGGCAAAATTGGAAATCTCGTAGTGCTCATATCCGGCAGCGGCCAGCCGGTCTATCAGTTCGTCGAACATCCGCAGCGACAACTCCTCGTCACACTCCTTCACCTCGCCCCGCTCGCGCATGCGCCACAGGGCCGTGCCCACCTCATAAATAAGACTGTAAGCCGAGATATGCGGCACGCCCAGCGATACCGCCTGTTGCAGATTGGCCTGCCATCCCTCGGGGGTCTGGCCCGGCAGTCCATAGATGAGGTCGATGCTGAGGTTGTCGTAGCCGGTCGCCTGGCAAAGCTCCACCGCCTCGACAGCCCCCCGGGCCGTATGGCGCCGGCGCAGGAAGGCCAGGTCGGCATCGGAGAAACTCTGCACACCCATACTCAAGCGGTTGACCGGCGTATCGGCCAGCGACGCGACAAACTCGGGAGTCACATCATCGGGATTCGCCTCGAGGGTCACCTCGCTGCACGCCCCCCAGTCGACCACCGTCGAGAGGGCGTCGAACAGTCGGGCCCGCTCGGCCACCGTGAGCGTCGAGGGTGTCCCCCCGCCCAGATAGACGGTCGACACCGGCTCTCCCCCCAGCTCGTCGCGACGCAACTGCAGTTCGCGGCACACCGCCTCGACATAGCGCCCGCGCCACGACGAGTCGGTCGACGAAAAGAAGTCGCAATAGACACAGCGACTCGTACAAAACGGAATATGTATATAGATACCAGCCATCAAGGTGCAAAAGTACAAAACTTCGATTCACAAACAATGTTTTGTAACATAGTTTGCACCGTTGCTTTTTCGGAATATAATTTCTAATTTGCGAACGCTTTGTTTCAAACGCGCTACAAGCGTTCTTGTTTTATCAAAAAACTTTAATATCATGAAAGTTTACCAATCTCACGAAATCAAAAACATCTCCCTCTTGGGAAGTAAAGGCTCGGGTAAGACCACCCTCGCAGAAGCTATGCTCTACGAGTGTGGTGTAATAAAACGCCGCGGGACCGTCGAAGGTAAGAACACCGTATCGGACTATTTCCCTGTGGAAAAAGAGTATGGATACTCGGTATTTTCCACAGTTTTTTATGCCGAATTTTTAGGAAAGAAACTAAACGTGATCGACTGCCCGGGAGCCGACGACTTCGTGGGTAGCGCCATCACCGCCCTCAATGTAACGGATACGGGAGTCATCGTCATCGACTCGCAATACGGTGTCGAGGTAGGAACTCAAAACATCTTCCGTACAGCCGAAAGCCTGAATAAACCCATTCTTTTCGCCATGAACCAACTCGACGGCGAAAAGGCCGATTACGAAAACGTAATCCACCAGATGCGCGAGACATTCGGCAACCGAATCGTTCAAGTGCAATACCCGCTCAGTTGCGGACCGTCGTTCAACGCCATGATCGACGTACTGCTTATGAAAATGTATAGCTGGTCGCCCGAAGGCGGCAAGCCCACCATATCGGACATTCCCGAAAGCGAAATGGAAAAAGCTCGGGAACTGAATCAAAAACTGGTCGAAGCCGCTGCCGAAAACGACGAGACCCTGATGGAGAAATTCTTCGAACAAGGCTCCTTGACCGAAGACGAGATGCGCGAAGGTATCCGCAAGGGATTGGTAACGCGCAGCATCTACCCCGTATTCTGTGTGAGCGCCCTGCGCGACATGGGTGTGCGTCGTATGATGGAGTTCCTCGGCAACGTGGTTCCCTTCGTATCGGAGATGCCCAAACCCGTGAACACTGCAGGCGAAGAGGTAGCCCCCGACGCCAACGGCCCCACGAGCCTCTTCTGCTTCAAGACAACAGTCGAGCCCCACATCGGCGAGGTCTCCTACTTCAAAGTCATGTCGGGTACGGTACATCAGGGCGACGACCTCGTGAACGTAGATCGTGGCGACGGCCGCGAGCGGTTGGCCCAGCTCTTCTGCGTGTGCGGCCAGATACGCACCCCGGTCGAAGAACTCCAGGCCGGCGACATCGGCGCTTCGGTCAAGCTCAAAGACGTGCGCACGGGCAACACCCTCAATGCCAAAGGCTGTGAATATCACTTCGACTTCATCAAATACCCGGCTCCCAAATACCAGCGGGCCATCAAGCCGGTCAACGAGGCCGATGCCGAGAAGCTGAGCGAAATCCTCACCCGCATGCACGAAGAGGACCCCACCTGGCAAATCGAGCAATCGAAAGAGCTGAAACAGACCATCGTCTCGGGACAGGGCGAATTCCACCTGCGCACCCTCAAATGGCGTATCGAAAACAACGACAAACTCGCTGTCGAATTCATCGAGCCGCGCATCCCCTATCGCGAAACCATTACCAAGGCTGCCCGTGCCGACTACCGCCACAAGAAACAGTCGGGTGGTGCCGGACAGTTCGGCGAGGTTCACCTCATCGTCGAGCCCTACTACGAAGGTATGCCGGCTCCCGACACCTACAAGTTCAACAACCAGGAGTACCGCATGAACGTGCGCGACACCCAGACCATCGACCTCGAGTGGGGCGGCAAGCTGGTGGTTTGCAACTGTATCGTGGGCGGTGCCATCGATGCCCGCTTTATCCCGGCCATCGTCAAGGGATTGATGGACCGCATGGAGCAAGGCCCCCTCACCGGCTCGTATGCCCGCGACGTGCGTGTATGTATCTACGACGGTAAGATGCACCCGGTAGACTCGAACGAAATCTCCTTCCGCCTGGCCGGCCGCAACGCCTTCAGCGAAGCCTTCCGCAACGCCGGGCCCAAGATTCTCGAGCCCGTTTACGACGTAGAGGTGCTCACCCCGTCGGATGTCATGGGCGATGTGATGAGCGACCTGCAAGGGCGCCGCGCCATCATCATGGGTATGGCCAGCGAAAAGGGTTTCGAAAAGATTACCGCCAAGGTACCCTTGAAAGAGATGTCGTCCTACTCGACCGCACTCAGCTCGATTACCGGCGGCCGCTCGTCGTTCTCGATGAAATTCGCCTCGTACGAACTCGTTCCTTCCGACGTTCAAGAGAAGCTGCTCAAGGCCTACGAAGCTGAACAAACCGACGAATAAAGCCCCGTTTTGTTAAATAATTAAAAAGCCACTGGTTTTTCCCAGTGGCTTTTTTGCATATAAACACTTATTTGTTAAATTTGCAGGAAAGTGTTAAACAATAAGCTTTTATAGGTTTTCATAAAATAAAACAAAAATAGCGGATTCGGTGTTTATGTAATAAATTTGTGCAAATGATGTAAAAAACACAAGCACCGCACCCGTTCAACCGGAAAAAACAAAGAGGCAAACGCAATGAAAAAGTCAACAATCTGGCTACTGGCCATCATTATGGCACTCACGTTTATCGGGTTGCTCTATATACAAATCATGTATATGGAGAACATGATAAAAATGAGGAACGAGCAATTTACCGAAGCCGTTAAACGGAGCCTGTATGCGGTATCGACAAGCCTCGAACTGGACGAAACGCAACGCTATCTGGACGAGTACCTGGAAGAAGAGGAAAAGAAAATGCTCTCCTCTTACGAACAGAGAAACGACCAGCAAGACATCACTACGCACCATCAGTTCTCCATCGTGTCGCCCGACGGTTCGGTGGCGAGCTTCTCTTTCCGCGAGCAGACGAGCACCATCATCACCCCGGCAGCTCCGCAGCCCAAGGGCCACAACACCCTCATCAGCACCTACCGCAACATGCAAGAGGCCCGCAAGGGACAATACCTCTACCAGAAGGGACTGCTCAACGAGGTGATACTCAACATGCTCAGCAAGGCCAGCACGCGGCCCGTGATGGAGCGTATCGACATCAAGAAACTCGAGACCTACCTGAAATCGGAGTTTGAGAACAACGGGCTCAACCTGCCGTTCCAGTTTGCCATCTACAACAAGAACGAAAAGATTCTTTACAGTTCCAACCAGTACGATCCCAAGATCGAAGGGAACCTCTTCACCCAGGCCATCTTCCCCAACGATCCGCCGGCCCGTATCAACTACCTGAAGGTCTACTTCCCCACCAAGCGGAACTACATATCGAGCTCGGTCAAGTTCATGATACCCTCGTTTGCCTTCACCTTCATCCTGTTGGTAACCTTCCTGTTTACCATCATCGTAGCCTTCCGCCAGAAGAAGCTCACCGAGATGAAAAACGACTTTATCAACAACATGACCCACGAGTTCAAGACCCCTATCTCGACCATATCGCTGGCGGCCCAGATGCTCAACGACCCCTCGGTGGCCAAGAGCCCGGCCCTGTTCCAGCACATCTCGGGCGTCATCAACGACGAGACCAAGCGGCTGCGCTTCCAGGTCGAGAAGGTGCTGCAGATGTCGATGTTTGACCGGCAGAAGACGCTGATGAAACTGCACAACGTCGACGTGAACGACATCGTGACCAGCGTAATGAGCACCTTCAAACTGAAGGTCGAGAAGTATGGCGGCGTAATCGACGCCGACCTCGAAGCCGAAGATGCCATCGTATCGGTCGATGAGATGCACTTTACCAACGTCATCTTCAACCTGCTCGACAACGCCGTGAAATACCGCCGCGAAGAGGAGCCCCTCTCGCTCTTCATCCGCACCCGCACCATCGGCGACAAGGTCGAGATTTCGATTCGCGACAACGGTATAGGCATCAAACGGGAAGACCTGAAAAAGATATTCGACAAGTTCTATCGCGTATCTACCGGCAACCGCCACGACGTGAAAGGTTTCGGACTGGGCCTCGCCTACGTCCACAAAATCATCACCGACCTCAAGGGCGACATCCGCGTAGAGAGCGAGATTAACCAAGGTTCGACATTTATAATTACACTACCACTAATAAAAAACAAATGATTATGGAAGAAAGATTGCGTATTCTACTCTGCGAAGATGATGAGAATCTGGGCATGCTGTTAAGAGAGTATCTGCAAGCCAAAGGCTATGCCGCCGACCTCTTCTCCGACGGTGAAAGCGGATACAAGGCATTCCTCAAAGGCAAATATGACCTGTGCGTGCTCGACGTGATGATGCCTAAAAAAGACGGATTCACACTGGCCCAAGAGATTCGTACCGTAAACAGCGAAGTCCCCATCATATTCTTGACTGCCAAGTCGCTTAAAGAAGACATCCTCGAAGGTTTCAAAATCGGTGCCGACGACTATATCACCAAGCCCTTCAGCATGGAAGAGCTCGTGTTCCGTATCGAAGCCATCCTGCGCCGCGTAAAGGGCAAGAAGGGCAAAGAGGTGACCATGTACAAGATCGGACGCTTCACCTTCGATACCCAGAAACAGGTTCTCGCCATCGACGACAAAAGCACCAAACTCACCACCAAGGAGTCGGAGCTGCTCAGCCTCCTGTGCGCTCACGTCAACGAGATTCTCGAGCGGAACTTCGCCCTCAAGACCATCTGGATCGACGACAACTACTTCAACGCACGAAGCATGGATGTTTACATCACCAAACTGCGTAAACACCTCAAAGACGACCCGTCGATCGAAATCATCAACATCCACGGCAAGGGCTACAAACTCATTGCCCCCGATGTAGAAGCCAAAACGAAATAAACCTCGTCTGCACAAACTCCTGAAAAGGCGGCCCGCAAAGCCGCCTTTTCTTATGTCCGACAACCTGGTCCGGAGCCGACACGACACACCCCGGCCATCAATTCATCGTCTTAAAATTTGTTTCTACCTCGGGGGTACACTATCTTTGCAACCAAACCACATCAAACGAAAAAGAAACAGTCCATGTTACGTATCCTTACATTCCTATACCAGTGGCTCATCGCCATGCCTATCCTGCTCGTACTCACCCTGCTCACCGCCATCATCACCCTCATCGGGTGCCGCCTGGGCAAAGGCAACGTCTGGGGCTACTACCCCGCCCACATCTGGTCGCGGCTCTTCTGCATCTTCTCGCTGGTACGTATCGAAGTACGCGGGCGCGAAAACATCGACAAAAATACCTCCTATGTATTCGTGGCCAACCACCAGGGAGCCTACGACATATTTCTCATCTACGGCTACCTCAACCACAATTTCAAGTGGATGATGAAAAAGAGCCTGCGCCACATCCCCTTCGTGGGGAGCGCCTGCGCCGCCGCCGGCCATATCTTTGTCGACAACTCCACCCCCAGCGGTGTGAAAGAGACCCTGCAACAGGCCGAAGCCACCCTGCAGGGCGGCATGTCGCTCGTCGTATTCCCCGAGGGAGCCCGCACCTGGACCGGTGCCATGCGTCCCTTCAAACGCGGAGCCTTCCAGCTGGCCGTAGAGTTTTCGCTCCCCGTGGTACCCCTCACCATCGACGGAGCCTTCGCCGTGATGCCCCGCACCACCTACAACTTCAAACCGGGAAAAATCATCCTCACCATACATCCGCCCATCTATCCCGATAAGAATCAAGGACATGACCTCGACCGGCTGATGAAAGAGTCGTATCAGGTAATCGAATCGGCTCTCCCGTTGAGAGGATGAAGTGTAAAAAAATATTAAACACGAGAAAATTTGTGCCTCTAATGATGGCCATATAAAAATAAAATTGCAACTTTGCAGTCGCAAAACAAAAACAAAGCTTGTCCGGTGGTGTAATGGTAGCACTTCGGATTCTGGTTCCGCCTGTGAGGGTTCGAATCCTTCCCGGACAACAAAAAACCACCTTCTTTCTCGAAGGTGGTTTTTTTGTATACACTACGATATATTGTATATATGATATATATGATATATCTTTGCTACATACAGAAAGGAGAAAAGACATGGAGACTACATTAAAGAGAAAAAACATAGACCTCCCCGTGGATACATTGAAAAAATTGTCGATAATGGCCGTAGCTCAAGGGAAGAGTTTGAAAGCCTATATCGAACAACTGCTCATTTCAAAAGCCAACAGCATAAACATAGAGGTGAGCGAAAACCCATCACCCTCGGGCGACACGTGGTTCGACAACCCCGAAAACATGGAATCGGTAAAGCGAGGAATAAACGAAATGAAAGCCGGCAAAGGTAGAACCTGCACGACAGAGGAGATAAAGAAACTCCTAGAGTTATGAATTACCGATTGATACTTACTCCCGAAGCCGAACAACATTTGCTTGCGTGGAAAAAATCGGGGCAAAAGAAAACACTCCAGAAAATAGTCTCCCTCTTCGAAGAGTTGCAACAGCACCCCACAACCGGTACCGGGCAGGACGAGGCTCTGAAAGGTAACCTGCAAGGGTTTTAGAGCAGACGCATCGACAAAGGTTCCCGACTCATTTATCGAATCGACGACGACATCGTTACCGTATTTGTGGTTTCGCTCAAAGGGCATTACGGAGAAAAATAAGGTTTCCTATCTTATTCGTTCCTCGCCTTTCACTATATTTACAGAATACAGGAGGCGGCTCCGCATGGTCAAATGTTGAAAACTGCGTTTTCCATTTGCCTCTGCTCTCATCTTTCGCTATATTTGTTGTAATCAGGTAGGTTTTATTTGACTATCAACAGATTGGATAAAACTCGCACGAGAACGGGCAATGGATAAGAAAAAGCCGGACTGTTCCGAACCGCCATATTTCTCATGCTTTCAAATAACTCTTTATCTCACCTGCAAAGATAACATTTCTTTCTGAAAAGGCCATATAAACGGCTGCAATCTTACGGAATAAAAACATATCGGGAAAAACGAGCATACCGTAGCCGAGTCCCCATAACCACAGGCAAAGGTAATTCGTGTTCTTCCCGTACAAGCAAGGCCAAGCCCTTCGGGTTCGTGGAAAAAATCATCCTCGCCCCGGAGGGCTTGCGGTATTTTTTCCCGAAGTCTTGCATGTACGGAACACGACCTTTTTAAGCCTGTAGTTATGGGAACTCCGGCCCCAGAAGCCGGACTAACAAAAAATCAAATGTTATGTTACAGGCAACAAAGAACAAGTACACGGTGGAAACACTCAAACCACTGAACATTCTGTACGATCATGAACACTGGCTGACACAGCAGGACGTGGATATGGCCAACGGTTATGTGGAACTGATAGAAAGGACACGCTCTGAAAAGATTCCACAGGTCGGTGACAGACTCATCTATGTGGACAGATACGGGAAATATTACGGCAACGCCCTCATCGAGAAACGCAAAAATACGGACGGACTGATTTCCATCTGTGAAATCCCCTATATCCCTTTCATATGGGAAGAGTATGACGGTATCGGTTTAAGTGTCAGCGGAGGATCCTTCCACCATATTGACCCCCTCCAGTTGAAGTTCGTCAGATGGACGGAAGGGATATTCCAAGACTGGGGCAACTGCGGTGCGTGCGCCAACGGTGCCGTCGCATTCACGGCAAAAGTGCCGTTATGGTCCTATTCCGAACCTGACCCTCTCTACGGCGATTTCACCACTGAGACTTGGAGACAGTATTATCTGACAAAAAACACGGGTCCGGACGCACGTAACCTGTACCAAGGCTTCGACAAGGCTTTCAGGACCGAAGAGGACTTCCTACAGTTCCTGAAGGACTATGAAGGGACCGTGTTCAAGGGCAACCAGGAAAACCATATCGTTCTCTGGTGTTTCCGTCATGAGAACCGGTTCCTGCCGCAGCACGAGTGGGACAAAATAGATGTCCAGGCCGTGGAACGGCGTCTCAACTTTTATCCCGAACAGGTCAAGCTGGTCAAGGACATGGACAGCCACATCACCTACTGTTACCGTATCAAACCCGAAATTGACAATCTCTAAAACAATACAGTTATGCAGACAACAGCAACAAGAACAGCAGGCAGCCACACTGACCTGCTCACAGGTATCCTGAACGTGCAAGTAAGGAACGAGGACAAGATTACAGAACAGGACAGGCAGTATTGCCAGCTACAGCAGGACCAGCTCTACAAGACGCTTGACCGTATCGACCGTTGGTATGCCATCTTCAAGGAAGAAGCGGAACGGTACCGGGAAATCAAGAGCTTCAAGTATGAGGATAACGGTAAGGTCTCCATACGGAATTTCTATTTCAACAACAGCGGGGAGGATGACTATACCCACAACGAATTCAAACCGTTTGACCTCATCAACGAGCTTGCGGACAACAACTGCAATGCCAACGCGAATTTCGCGAATCGCATCATTTCCTATTTCAACAGGACCTACAATGTAGACGTCCCCATTCCTGTAATCGACGAGAAGGCCATGCGCATGGGATTCCGTCCGGTCTACCAGACTTACGTGGACATGGTCATTGAACACCTCGGCGGAAAAAGTTTCCGTGAGACCGCAGAGGAAGAACTGCTGGCCCGTTTCCTGAAAACGGTACAGCCTTCCCGCTGGAGCAAGGTGAAGCCCGAACTGAAAAAGGACAAGATAACTTTCCCTGACATCGTGTCCTGGGACAGCATCCATCTGGAATACCACCGGGAATATGAGTTCTCGTATGACTGCGGAAGGAAATTGGACATTTTCTGCGAAGGTATCGCATACGGGGCGGATGACGTGATAAACGGTTCAAGCGGTATGGTCATCGGCCTTGACAGACGCGATGTGGATATAACCGAATGGTACAACCTCACCCTGAGCAACGCAGAACAGATCAAGTTCTACAAGAACGGACGCATCGACGTACGCTTCAAGGACAGCCAGGCCGCAGAGAACTGCTACAGAAGGCTGCGGCTGGATGAAATCACACTCAGAGAAGAGTGATTCATGAAATACTTATTCAGACACCCCGTAAGACATCCTTGCGGGGTGTCTTCGTTTCCAACCATTAAAAAAGAAAAGACATGTATGCCATCATACCCCAACAGATTCCTCAGGACAGGCGTGCCGAGATCAACGAGAAAATCCTTTTCGCCATAGACTCCGGCAAGGACCTCGTTCCGAAGGAAAGCATCTACAACTGCTACACGGGAACCGGAGGACTGCACAACCTCAGGCAGTCGGATTTCACCAGCTACCATGAATACGCCGAGGCCAAGAAGGAATTCGAGATGGGACAGTTCTTCACCCCGCACGACATATGCCGGAGCATGGTGGAGACCCTTTCTCCGACATCGGCGGAAATGGTACTTGACATGTGCTGCGGCATGGGCAACTTCTTCAACCATCTGCCCAACCTGCACAATGCCTACGGATTCGACATTGACGGCAAGGCGGTGGCCGTTGCCAGATACCTCTACCCGGAAGCTCATATCGAGAAATGCGACATACAGCTGTACAATCCCGAACAGCGTTTCGACATCATTGTCGGAAATCCGCCCTTCAACCTGAAATTTGATTACAGGCTGTCGCAGGAATTCTACATGGACAAGGCCTATGACGTGCTCAACCCTGCCGGAATCCTGATGGTCATCGTCCCTCTCTCCTTCATGCAGAACGAGTTCTGGGAAAAGACACGCGTGGCGAAAATCAACTCGAATTTCTCCTTCATCGGCCAGACCAGGCTGGAACATTCAGCCTTCTCTACGGTGGGTGTGCAGAATTTCGCAACAAAAATCATGGTATTCCTCCGCCGTTCCCTCCATATTGAAATGCAGCCCTACAACGCGGAAGAGTTTGTCAGCATGGATGAGCTGAAGAAACGCATAGCCGAAGTGCGGAAAATGAAACACCGGCTGCGCCTCCAGCTGATGCGGGAGTGCAACCATATAGACAAAGAAGAGCTGGAACAGTTCGAGTACAGGCTCGCCAAATACATGTACGAGCTGAAAGCCCATGCCGTGCTGAACAGGCATGTCGAAAAGGCGGAGGCGCTGGTGTCCAAATTCCGCAACCAGAAACCGCCGGAAAATGCCACCCGGGAACAGATAAAGGAATGGGAACGCAAGAAGCTGACCACCGGCAAGGTTCTCGGCATCATCCGCAGGTACATCACCTCGCAGAACGTGGTGCCGCGCAAGGAAGTGGCATTGGTGAAGACATCCTACGGCTTCAAGCTGAAGCAATATGCCCCGCGTCTGCTTGACAAGGTCACGCACAAGGCCGCAGGCATCAACGACCTCATACTCGGAAGGGCCGAACTCCCGATGCCGGAAAACGTCACAGAAAAGAACATGCGGCAGATCCGTGCCGCCAGTAAACTGATACGGCGCAAACAGAGGCAATACGAGACCCAGAATCTCCAGTTTGCGGAAATGCGGGAAGATGCCGGCCTGAAGGAATACCTGGACCGCACCACATTCATCAACAAGGACGGTGAAGTCTGCGAATTCACGGACTTGCAGAAACACGACCTGAACCTCGTGTTGCAGAAACGCTATGCCCTGCTGAACTGGCAGCAAGGTTCGGGCAAGACCGCCGCCGTCTATCACCGGGCGAAATACCTGCTCAAGTTCCGGAGAGCAAGGAATGTCATCATACTGGCACCGGCCATCGCCACCAATATGACCTGGGTGCCGTTCCTGACTGTAAACAAGGAACGGTTCCGCACAATACAAAACCTCAGAGACCTCGACCATGTACCGGAAGGAACCTTCCTTGTCGTTTCCACTTCCATGCTCGGCAAGCTGAAAAAAGGTCTGATGCGTTTCGTCAGACGCACTTGCGGGAAACTGTGCCTGGTCTTCGACGAGTCGGACGAAATCACAAATCCCACGTCACAGCGCACAAGGAACGTCCTGTGCATCTTCAGAAGAATCAGATACAAGATCCTCGATACCGGAACAACCACCCGCAACAACATCGCGGAGCTGTACAGCCAGTTCGAACTGCTCTACAACAACTCCGTAAACATGATATGCTGGAGCCCGCAGGTCTACCACGAGAACAGGGACCACGAAATAGAGGAAGAGAACAACCCGGATTACGGGACACCGTTTCCCGCCTTCAGGGGACACGTCCTCTTCCGCGCCTGTCACTGCCCGGGGAAAGCCACCGTTTTCGGCATAGAGAAACAGAACCAGGATGTCTACAACAAGGACGAGCTTTCCGAACTTATCGGCAAGACGGTCATCACCCGTAAATTCAGGGATTTTGCGGGAGAGAAATACCGGGTACGTACGCATACCGTCCGCCCCTCGGAAGGAGAACACAAGGTGTACCGTGTCATCATCGAGGAGTTCTGCCGCATCTGCGAACTGTACTACAACAGCACGGGAGACACGAAAAAGGATGCGGGGCTGAGACTCATGAGGCAGATCAAGCTGCTTATCAAGGCCTGTTCGGTCCCGCACCTGATAGAGGGATATTACGGCGACGAATATCCCTCCAAGACCCGCTATATCGAAAGGCTCGTGAGGACAATACCGGGCAAAGTGGCCATCGGGTGCACCACGCTGGCGGCCTTCGACCTCTACGAGAGCTATATCCGGGCACATTTCCCCGACAGGCCGGTATTCGTGGTCAAGGGAGACGTGGCCTTCAGGAAACGTCAGAAAATCGTGACGGAGTTCGACTCCACCATCAACGGTATCCTGATATGCACGCAGCAGAGCCTGAGCAGCTCGGTGAACATACCTACCTGCAATGACGTGATACTGGAATCCCTGCAATGGAACATCCCACGTATGGAGCAGTTCTATTTCCGTTTCATCCGTCTGGACTCCAGAGAGATGAAGAACGTCCATTACGTCACCTATGAAGACTCGGTCGAACAGAACCTGATGGCCTTGGTGCTGACCAAGGAGCGTCTGAACGAGTTCATCAAGACGGGTGAGGTAAAGGAGCAGTCCGAGATCTTCGAGGAGTTCGACATCACGATGTCCGTCATAGACAGCCTGCTTGTCCGCACGCAGGACAGCGAAGGCAAGATACACATCAGCTGGGGAAGCCAGCGAATAACAGAATGAACATGAACCGTATGGAGATGCCCGGAAGTCCCATTCCCACCGACAAAGGTAGTCCGCGTCCCACTCGGCTGAGCAAGGTCATGCCGCAGGCGGGTTTCGGGAAAATCATCCTCGCCGGTGGCTGCGGTATTTTCCCGAAAAACCCTGCACAGCCGGGACACGGCACCTTTTGGGAGTCGGTGGAATGGAACCCCCGGGCTCCACATACATAAAAAGAAAAATAATATGGATCTGAACAATGCAGAGATTGCCGTGACCACACAGCATCTCATGGACATAAAGGATTACAGGGACTACTGGCTGCACCTGTCCGACTACAGCGACATGGGTGAGTTCCTGTGCGCCTGTTCCGACCTGTTCCCCGGGGAAAAGGAACCGGAATACCGGTATCCCAGATGGGAGAACATCCCGGACACGCTGATCAGCCGTGAATGGCTCTGTCCCAACTTCTTCGAGATCAGGGACGCCCTTGAAAGGCTCGAAGAGGAAGAAACGGAGTTTTTCATAAACTGGAGCAGGCATTACGGCTATGACATCACTACGGACGACCCGCACATGATGGTATCACATTACCACGACCTGTACGGGGACACCGTCATGGAAACGGAAGAAGACGCAGACACAGGAGAAGACGCCCTGATATACACGGGTGTATCGAGCTGCTACTGCGATACGCTTCTTTTCCGGTACGAAATATTTGATGACAATTATGACTAAAAGACAAAAGATATGGAAATCAACTTCAAAGGACCTGTAATGCCCATCGACCCGTATTCGCAGCTGGCATTCGTAGAGATAATGAACATCATTCTGACGGCAGGACACATCGTGGACGTGAACCGCTTCCTCATAAGCAGGAACGTCAATCCGCTGTTCGGTTCGCTGTCAGGCTATTTCAGATGGTCGTTCGCTGGAGACCGCTTCACGCTCTGGCAACGCACGGACTACAATTCAACGCTGTGTTTCAACCACAGGATACTCGACCTGCCTTTCGGTGTCCTGGCAGCGAAAGACAACGGAAAAGACATGGAAACGGCAAACTGAAAATGAAACGATATGGAAACTACGGTAAAAATACCCAACCGGGAAATCGCGCTCGCGGCATTTGACAGGCTCCGCAGGGAACAAAGGAAGGATGCCGCACTGAGGCTGGTCGGTTGTATGCTCAGAGGGACATACATATCCCTCGGCATCGGTGATACCGACTGGGAAATAGATACCGCCCTGCACAAATGCGGCGGTGAGCCTAAAACCGGATACGGTCATACGGCACATTTCCACTTCGACGGCGAGACGGAAATGGAAACAGAGAAATATGAAAGGCTCAAGCAAGAGAACGAATGACAAGGGAGCGGCCGAAAGGTCGCTCTTCTCATTTATAAACGACATGTACGGGAAACAGAATCCTGCCGTACACAGGTAACAGAAATGGAAGAACAGGAAAGACTGACAATGGAATTCATGAAATCGCTCATGGACAAGTCCTACACGCTGGTATGGGTGGACTACAACGACAATCTCGACAACTGCCGTGACACCATCCAGAAGTGTCTGGAAGAAAGGAGCTGTGAAAGTCTGTGGGAGAAAGTGGACGAATGGTACGGTGACGCCGAATGGGAAAGCGTCCGTGAAATCATCTCAAAGCTGAAGGATGAGTGCACCGGCTTCCACGGCTTTGAGGAAGAGGAAGTGGACAAGTTCTTTGAAGAACACGAAGACGAAATCAGGGAAGAAATCTATGACAGAAACAACTCTGACACGCTGAAAGAACTTCTCAAAAACACGGATGACATCCCCGTGCGTGTCGAGATGCTGTCCAACTACGACTGCATCAATTCCAACTGGCTGGAATCGCAGGAAGGATACCGGTACAAGGAATCCTATTTCGGGGATATGATAGACGCGCTGAACCTCAATCCCGCCAAGGTGAAGAAGATGCTGGTGGAGAAAGGCTACTCGGTGTACGGCCGTTTCCCAGACAAAAAATACAGGGACGGCAAGGAACAGGTATCCTATGAGCAATTCTACCAGGAACTCATCAACTCCTGCTGCGGTGCCAACCTGCTGACCTATATCGGCAAGGTAAACCTGCAGGAACTTTATTATGCCGGATTCTCGCTTGGGGAAGTCATTATCCCCAAAGGCAACTGCTGCGGCATCTTTAGCTCCATGTACGGCGGCGGAAGCCTCCTGGAGATGGAACTCAAAAAGGATGTCAGGCTGAAACTGGAAGTCAGGGACTATCACGGATTCCGATTCCGTCTTGATAACGAAAGGTCAGAATATGAATGCTCCATCAAGCATGTGTACGGGGTATGCGACTCCTTCTTCGGTGAAAGGATAGCTCTTGTCGCTTCATAAACAATTCATTTAACAACAATCAAATCATAAGAATTATGGCAAAGTACGAAGTAAGAGTAAGGTACGCCTTCGAGGGTACCTACAAGGTCGTGGCGGAAGACCGCGACGAGGCGGAAAGAATGGTAGAGGAAGACTGCGGTCTGGTATTGGGAGGCAATATCCACACTACCCGCGATGATGACGAGGTGACAGACTGGAATTTCGGCTCTCACCCCGACATGCAGATCCTCTCTGTCAGGGAACGGAACAATAAAGGCAAGGTAAGATACACGGCCATGTGTTTCAGAGACAGGATTGAAGAACTGCGGAAGGACATAATCGAGGCCATCAGACAACTGCTTGATGCGCACGGCCTGAAAGAAATCAAACTTACCGATAACGGAGAAGACCCCGTATGGATTATCTGGTTCGACGATAATGCTGATCCATACGAATGTTATGTTACGGGAATTGAGGTTACTGACAAACATCTTACCGTAACGGCAACAATAAAGGACAGCCTGGAAGAGGTTTGCAGCCAGGCTCCCTTCGAACTTGGAGCCAGCAACATAGATTGGCTTAATCAGATGTACGAAGCGGTCAGGCTTCAACTTGAAAATACAAACGGGAACTCTTGAAATGAAAGACGATATGGCAACAAAAGTCAATATGGACAGACACGTCCGGGAAGGATGGACTGTCGGAGCGTTCATCAGGGAGCTGACCCCGCAGGTGGAAATGATCATGAGCGGGCAAAGCTGGAGGGAACCTTTCAGGAACAAACAGGAACTGGCGGACTGGTGCAGGGACAACCAGCCCTATTACAAGAAAAGGATTCCCGAAGTGAACAGCCATTTTGCAAGAATGTATAACCTCAAATAAATCGGAAGTATGAAATATCAAGCGGAAAATGCAGTGTCCAGCTTCTTCTACTACATGTGGAATGCCTGGAGTGAGGAAGAGTGCAGGACAGTCTTCAAGGAAATGTACCCACATTTTTGGGAAAAATGGAGTCTGATGACGGACAAGGGTGTATTCGGAGCCTCCGAACGGTTCTATGCGGAACTGACGGACCATTACCGGGAAAAACTGGTGGAACGGGCCGTCAGTCTATATGACGGCAAGGCCAGACGCAAGCTCCCTGACGATTCAAGAATTCGGGTATGCAGCGACTGCGGTTCTGCAGAGATTGAGATACAGGCATGGGTGGACGTCAACACGAACGAATACCACAGTGATGTGGACGACGACATCTGGTGCTCCCGGTGCGCGGACAATGTGGAGACCTGCTCCAGACAATCCTTTCTTGAAAAGATGCAGGAATGGTGGAAGTCCAACAATACCGAAGCTCTTGAATACCTGACCGGACTCAAGGCGTCCGACTTCCCTTCAGACGATTCCGGGCAGACATTCGCCGATGCCGCCGATGAGTGGTGGAACGGCAAAAGCTATGACGGGAAACGGGACATATACCTGACAAACAACTAAAGGCAACGGATATGACACGGAACATCATTGACCTGATCTGCAACTCATGCAGTTGCGGCAAGGAAGAGGCACAGGAATACCTGGACGACGAGATAAGGAACCTGCAGGAACTTCAGGAGGACAACGACCTGAGAAGCGAAGACTTCGAGATCGCGTGCAGCAACCTCGGACTCGACCAGGACTGGCAGATATATTTCATCAACCGTCTCGCGGGACTTTAACATCTACGATCATGACTTATTTTCAGAACATACACTCACTGGCGGACCTGAAGAAGGAATACCGCCGACTGGCAATGCTTCACCACCCCGACAAGGGTGGTGACACTGTCCTCATGCAAAAGCTGAACACCGAGTTTGAGAAACTTTTCGAGATATGGAAAGACCGGCCTGGTGTCTCCTCTGCCGCTACAGGGTATGAACACGACTATCAGGATGCCACCGCAAGGGAATACACCGAGTACGTGTACAATGAATACCGCTGGAAAGGGCGTAACTATACCGGACAGTCCTCGCCGGAAATCACGGAACTGGTCAGGGCATGGCTCAAGGAGACCTATCCGAGATACACCTTCTCAGTCCGCAGGGACGGATACAGCTCAATCCTTGTCCGGCTGATGAAAGCGGACTTCGAGGCTTTTACAAAAGAATCCGGCAAGGTACAGGGAGACATCAACCACTACAACATCCAGGCATCGGACAGTCTGACAGACCGGGCCAAGGAGGTGATGACAAACGTCAGGGATTTTGTGATGTCATACAATTTCGATGAAAGCGACCCTATGACGGACTATTTCCACACCAACTTCTACCTTACGCTCGGAATCGGCAGCTACAGACAGCCGTACCGGATGGAACTGCCGAAGATTACGGGAAAAGACAGTCCTGAAGTGTTCCGCCATCCCGAAGGATCGGCACACAAGGCAATGCGCCAGGCACTGGGCAAGGCCCGTTTCGGCTTCATCGAGAGCCGGAGACATATCGGAGAAATGATACTCGGAGAAGACTTTTACGGCTCACAGGGAGAACATTATTTCTGGCCCAAGGAATATTCTAGTGCGAAGACGGCACAGAAACGCATCGGAAAACTGGAGGCAGCCGGAATGCGCTGCGAACTGACAGGCTGCAACGGCGGATACATACGTCTGCTCGGATATACTCCGGAAACGGAAAGCAGTCTGGAACGGGAAAGGCAGGAATATGCCACGGCATACCGGAAGTGGATGTCAGAACACGGCGTATCCTCAAATACGGGAAGCATACACCCGGACATTTCAAATCCAATCAGACAGATACAATTATGACAAACAGGGAAATCATCAGAGAACTGAAACGCCGCGGCTACAGCCGGGTGGACATTGATACGGACAGTAGAGCCGCAAAGGCTTTCTACACCTACCGTGGCGGGGTTCATATCAACGGTACGGAAGATCTGTCATTCCATATCGTACCGCCACAGGACAGTCTCGGACTGGGACGGTTTGCAATATGCGCCACTCGGAACAGGGAAAGCTCACAGCTGGGGACAGACCATGACACATTCTTTTTCCAAAGGCTGTTCGCCTTCCTCAAAGGTGAGAGAAAAGAGAAAGAGATAATAGATGAAATATGTACCGACAGAAAAACAGAATAGAAATATGAAAACAAAAGTATTGAAATACAAGTTTGACGGCAACACTATCGTTGCCCCATACATGGAACTTGAGCCGTATGCGGAGAATGTATTCATCTCGCTGGCAAGAAAAAACGAATACGGAAACGAAAGTGAAGACTGTTTCCACGTGATTTGCAAGATTGGTGATGTCCATTTTTCCTGCGGACAGTATTCACGCAGAATCCTTGACAAGGAGGGTCACCGGGAAGAAGCGGCAGCCTATTGCAAGAACTGGATTGAAAACATCCTGAAGGATGCGGAGGATGGAAAAATCATCCCCCTCTTGTCTGTCCATGTATTCAATGCCCTCGGTCTTGACTCCACTCCCTTGGTACAGGCCCGTGAGACGTATGCAAAAAGGCAGGAAGAAAAGCGTCTGGAACGGAAAAGAAAAGAAGAACAGGAAAGAAAGGAGAAAGAATCCCGATGGCATCAACAACTCGACGAAAACAAACGGAAATTCCTGAACGGTGAGAAAATAACGGCAGAAATGTTTCTTGAAATCACAGGAAGGGACGGCTTTGACATCCATATCAGAACCAAAGGGACATTCAACCGACATGTGGCAGCAATCGACCGGAACGGAACCGTCAGTTTCAGGAAATACAAAGGCCGCCGTACTCCCGACTTTACCGGATGCCATAAGGCTGTAACAGACTATCTTGCATTCCTTGCCGAAAATGAAATCAGCCAATAAAATCCAAAGCGGTAACAGCCATCCTATGCAACTGTTACCGCTATTATCAGGACATATCAGGATTTACAGCTTCCTGTTCAGTATCATCGCCAAGGGATAGATAAACTGGTTATAGGCCTTGAGTTTCCTCAGATCCAGC